>JANOXY010000160.1:0-9856 GCA_031418675.1 Pseudomonadota bacterium | reverse complement strand
CCGCCCTGACACCCGCACCACCGGCCATGACTGCGCCGGCGACCAGCGGCCCGTCGGCGATGGAAGAATTAATGAAACGCCGCCAAAGCAGCCTCGAAGAGAATGCGGCGACGGCGCCGGTGATCAAACCCAAACCTGTGGTCAAAGCGGCAAAACCCGCGCGCCCCAAACCAGCGCCGGTGGCAATCAGCGCATCACCTGCAGCGCCACCGGCGCCGCCTGCATCGGTGGCGCCCGTCGTGCCCCCGCCAGCACCACCCGCTGCCGCCGCGGATGCCTGGCGCGACGCCAACAAAAATACCCAGTTTCACGAATAGTTCTGGCCCGATCACAAGGACACCATCATGGCTGACGTCATCACGCCGAAGCTGTTTTACCACCGCACACCGCGCGTCGGGATCATCGCCCTGCTGGCACTGTTCGCCACCCTGTGCGCCACGCACCTGCACGCCCAGAGCGCCGCGCCCGGGACCTACGGAGTCAAGGTTTATCGCGTGGATTCAAGTCTCTATCCCTATGTGCAGGTTTATTTCCGTACCTTCAACGAACAGAAACTACCGCTGGTCAATCTCAACGAGTTGAATATCGGTCTGATGGTGAAGGGGCGTGCCTACGATCCCATGAAGCGTCAGTACCGCGTGGAATCGATTCGACAGAAGCAGGTCGGCACACGCACTGTGCTGATCCTCGATGCGAGCAAATCCATGGCGGGCCCACCGTTTGAGTCGGCACTGCGCGCCGCCGCCCGCTATGTTGATACCAAGCGCCCGCAGGACGAAGTTGCGGTGCTGGCGATCCGCGATACCAAAGAAGGTTATTACCCGGTATCGGCCTTCGAACGGGATCCCGCCGCCATCGCACGACGCCTGGCCGACGTGCAGGTGGATGGCAAACAGACGCGGCTCTACGACAGCATCGCGGCCGGCATGCAGTTATGCGGTGCCAGCAGTCAGGGTTCGATGACACCCAGCATCGACAACTTCATCGTGTCCTGTTCGCTGGTGGTGTTTTCCGATGGTTGGGACGAAGGCAGTGCGTTGTCGCGCGATGACCTCAATGGGCGCCTGACCAGCATGCCGGTGCCGATCCCGATTTATTCGCTGGCCTATTCCAAACTTGCGACCGAACACTTCAGAAACCTCGAAGCCTTGTCGAAAAACTCCTTCGGCAACTACTACCTGGTCGGTGAAACCTACGATCGCATGCAACAGATCGTCGAAGAGATTCAGAACATCAACCAGAGCGATTATGTGCTGACCTATCGCGCCTATGTGCCGGTGGATGGCGAAACCCACGCCATGAAGCTGGGCATTGAATATCCCTCGGGCAGCGGCAAGTTCACCTATGATGCGGGTAGCTTCGAGGCGATTGAGCCACCCCCGGTGGGCGGCATCGTCGAGAAGCTCAAAGCACTGACCCAGGCAATTCCGCCCATGCCAAATGCCAATCCGTTTTTTGAACAACCCGGTGCTGCGCCGGCGGCGGTCCCGGTCCAATAGCAACACACGCCACGGGGTGCGGGACACTAATTACTCAAGGAGATGCTCATGATCACGAATTTCAAAACCAAGATGCTGACCACGGCAATGTGCACGGTGCTTGTGGCCGGCTGCGCGGCGCCCGGCGGGCAGCAGAACACGGTCGCCACATCAACCGCCGGCACTGCCGCGGTCGGCGCTTTGATCGGGGGTCTCACCGGCGGCTGGCAAGGCGCTGCCATCGGCGCGGTCAGCGGCGCGGCCGTGGGCTGGGCAGCGGGCAAGGTCATCGAATCCCAGGAACTTGCGGCCCGCAGCCAGACCCAGGATCAGCAACTCTACGGTTACACGGCGCCGGCCAGCAGCGTACTGGTGAACATCAATTCCGCCACCTCGACACCGCAGACGGTTACGCCTAACAGCACGGTTGACGTGGTCACCGACTATTCCTTGTCGCTGCCGGCTAACGCTCCCCAGACCCAGGTCAGCGTGACCGGTGTGCTGTTGAAGGACGGCGTGCAATTGATGGACTTCAAGAACCAGCCCGCGATGAAGACCGCTGGTGGTTACACCATCAAGTTACCCGTTGCCATTCCAGCCAATGCGGCCCCCGGCACCTATGTCATTCGCCATACGGTCAGCGCTGGCACCACCTACGACACCGCTGAATCGACGTTTATCGTCAAGGGCGCCTAGCCCCAGGCGGGCTCATACGCGGTGATGATGTCCCCACGGGTATGAGCCTGACCATACACCGCCACGCGCGCGCTGCGCGTCGCGTGGCGCTGCTACTGGTTGCCCTGCTGCCGATCGCGGCGTCGGCGGAGGTGGTACTCACGGCTTGTGATGCCGAGGTGCGACGGGCGGGCGATACCCTGTCAAAGATTTTTCGGCAGTGGCCCTTGCGACCCAGTGGGGAGCCCGTTGATCGCGCCTTGCAAACCATCACAACCCAATTGGCATTGTTAGCCGGCGAGCAGGACCACCGGCGCTGGCGCACCCATGTGCTGCGCGATTCCAGTCTGAATGCCTTTTCGGTGGGTGATGGTCACATCTTTGTCACCGAAGGCATGCTGCGTTTTGTCAATAACGAAGCCGAACTCGCCGCGCTGCTGACCCACGAATTTGCCCATCACGTGGCGGGGCATTTTTGCCTTAAACCGCGCCGTGCCGGTTTGGTGCGTCATCTGTTTGGTGGTGGTGACGTGCCACAAGGCAGCAAGGTTGGTGAACTGTCTGCTTCGATGGACAGCGAAAAAGAGCGCGAAGCGGATCGCATCGGTCTCGTGATGCTGGGGCGCGGTGGTTATGACCCGCGCAGTGCAGTGCAACTCGCGGCGCGCATGTCGACCTCGGGCACGCCGACCCATTTTCAATACGAGCAACGCATCGAAGCCCTGCAGAGGTTGCTCGTAGATAAACCCAGTGCCAATGGCAACAGCCCCGATACGCCGGCTTTTGTGCAGATGAAGAGCGCTTTACGTGATCAGCCGGCGCTGCCTTAGCCAGTACCGCTGGCGACGGCCGGAAAGATCGTCACGGCCCAACGGCGCTCACTCGGCAGCGCGCTACTTGAAGCTCGTCGCCAGCTGGTAGTAGTCATATCCGCCCTGTTCGGCCGCGCTTTTGGCCTGCTCATGACGGCCACTTTTCAGCACATGTTGCACCCGTCGCACCGTTACATCGCGCGCAATATCACTCGCCATTTCGACCAGCACAAAACGTCGTGTACCGCCGTCGATGCCATTGAGTTCGAGCACCGCTTCAGCGGTAGTCCCGGAACCGGCAAAACTGTCGAGCACCGTAAAATCGCGATCGTCGATTAAAGAGATCAAATATTTGACCAGCGCGACCGGTTTCGGAAACGAGAACTTCAAACCCATCGCCGCCAAAGCGGTCGATTGCGCCTGGGTGCTGCCCAGACCACTGAGCACACTGATGACATGACTGGCCTGGCCACGTTCTTTGATTGACTCAATGGCTCCGCTCGCGGTCAGCACAAATCTTGTCACTTGCCCTTTGCTGTCGGGTACCGGACTGAAGTCGGCGGCGATGAAAGCCTGCAAGATGGATTTTGATGACCAGCCGCTGGCGACGCGTACCGCGCGCACCAGTTTGTAGTCGCGGATCTCGGCTTGCTCGAGATAATGAGGCCAGGCATCGCGGCACGCAGCGATAGACCCCGTGGCAACAGCGGCTGGGAATCCCGCCGGCAAGCACACTTCGCTGACGGGATTTTTGGGGCCGTTCTTGACGATGGTGTTGCGAATCACCGCTCGCGCGAGTTTGCTGGTCTTGCCAACGGACGGATCAACCACCCGCGGATAGGCAAACAAGTCGGGACGTGGCGCGTAAACCAGCACATATTCGTGGCAATGTTTGATCTTGGCCTGGTTGTCGAAGTTGCCGGCAGTGCGCCAGACAAAGGTGGCGAGGTGGGCGCGCGCGCCAAATACTTCGTCCATCAGTGCGCGCAGGTGATGGACTTCGGCGTCGTCGATGGAGGCGAAGATCACGCCGTCGCTGCTCATTAATTCGCGCAGCAGCATCAGACGTGGGTACATCATGCATAACCAGCGATCATGGCGGTCGAGGGTCTCGCCTTTCACACCCACCACTTCACCCAGCCAGCGCCGGATCTCCGGCGCATTCACATTGTCGTTATAGATCCAGCCGGCAGCGCCGGTGTTATAGGGTGGGTCGATGTAAATGCACTTGATGCGTCCGGCATGCATCGGCAGCAGCGCCTGCAGTGCCAGCAGATTGTCGCCCTCGATAATGGCATTGCCACTGGCGGGGTTACCGTAGGATAGCGTCGGTACCGGCTCCAGAACCTGCGCCGCCAGCTGCGCAAGGTGATCAACAACGGCTTGTTTGCCTGTCCAGTGCAGACTCGGCATGGCAAGCCTGCTCAGGCAACGATGGCTTGGTAACTGAGTACACGCAGCTGGCGGCGCAGCGGATAGGTCGACGACGGCAGCAGCTGCGTCAGAAGAATCACAGCCATGTCTTCCTGCGGATCGATCCAGAAGGCGGTGCTGGCGGCGCCGCCCCACGCATACTCACCCGATGATCCGATGATCTCGGCCTTGGCCGGATCGATCATTACCGAAAAGCCCAGGCCGAAACCAATGCCGCAGTAACTGGATTCGCTGAAACGCGGCTGGCCCATGTCGGCCATGTCGCCACGCAGATGATTGCGGGTCATGAACTCCACGGTTTTACGACCCAGCAGGCGCACGCCGTCCAGTTCACCCAGATTGCGCATCATTGAACAGAAGCGAAAATAATCGGCAACGCTGGAAACCAATCCGCCGCCACCGGAGATCAAGCTGCGCGGCTGCAGGTAGTGGCTCTCGCGCGCGCCGTCGATCTCCTTCAAGCCGCCGTCGCGACTACGGGTGTAGTTGGCGGCGAAGCGGCTGTGATTTTCCTCAGCAACATGGAAGTCGGTGTCATGCATGGCCAGCGGGATCAGGATCCGTTCGCGCATGAAGCGTCCAAAGTCCTGCCCGGCAATCACCTCCACCAGTGCGCCCAGCACGTCGGTGGCAACGCTGTAATTCCATTCCGCCCCGGGTTGGCACAACAAAGGCAAGGCCGCGAGCGGCGTCATCATCTCCAGCAAGGGCAGCGTGGCGCTTTGGAAATCCACGCCGTCACGACGATAGAGCGCGTCGACCGGCGTGGCTTCCAGAAAACCGTAGGTCAGACCTGCGGTATGGGTGAGCAACTGGCGGAAAGTGATGGGGCCCGTGGCCGCCACGGTTTCATAGTGTTCGAGGTCACCGCCGCTGAAAACCCGCATGTCGGCGAACATCGGCAGATAGCGCGCGATGGGATCGTCCAGCTGAAAGTGCCCCTCTTCGTAGAGCATCATGATGGCGACGCTGGTGAGGGGCTTGGTCATGGAATAAATGCGGAACAGGGTGTCTTCGCCCATGGGCAGGCCGGCGGTGACGTCACGCAGCCCGTAGCTGTCGAGATAAGCGACACGACCGCGCCGCGCCACCAGGGCCACCATGCCCGGCAGGCGTCCGCTATCCACCCAGCCGCGCATCCACGGGCCGATACGCGCTAGTCGCTTGCTGCATAAACCAACTTCTTCGGGAGTGACTCGTTGCATGGGCTTACCTCGTCAGCATTTTTATGCTGTGGCGGACTATCGCAGGAAATTCGGAATTTGGCGCGGCAAAACAAAACAGGGCACGTCGTCAGGCCTCAAGCGTGCGGGCCAGATAACGTCTGCGCAAATAGACGTTGTTGGCGATCAATGCCGATACCACCAAGGCCGCACCATAGAGCTCGATGGCATGAAGGGCATGCCCTTGCAGCGCGCGCCAGCTGAAGGTGACCACCGGCATGAAATTGATCAAGAGACTGGAATTCAACACGCCAATGCGCCGCGAGCCGAAGTTCCAGGCCATCATGGAGAAGGTCACACCGACCAGACTCAGGTAAGCGAGTTGCCAGGCAACGCTGGCCAGGGCCGCCATGCTCGGTACATGACTATACCCGGTCGCTACCAACACCTGCGTGAAAAGCAAAGTGCCCAGGGTGCCGGGGATCATGGTCAGCACCGTGATGCGCCAGGTACTCCATCCGGTCAAACGGCTGATGCCCGCGGTATAAATCACCCAGCTCGCCGAACCGATCAGAATCGCACCGTCGCCCAGCAGCTGCTGGGTTGACTTGACGACCTTCAAATTGCCATCGGTCACCACCAGCAACACGCCAACAAAGGCCAGCACGATGCACAGCAGCGTGAAGTTGGCCGGCCGGCGTCGCTGCCATGCCCACATCGCCAGCGCCGCGATGGTCGGCTGCAAAGCGCCGATGACCACGCAGTGCTCAGCGCTCGACAGCGACATGCCGATGAAGGTCCCCATCGGCGACACGCACATGCCAAGCAAACCCAGCACGATGGCCCGTCCACCCAGACCACGATAAGACAATGCCGCCCAACCTTCGCGCCACACCAGCAAGGGTGTCAGGCACAGGATTGCCACGAAGTAACGAAACAAGCTCAGATGGAACGGATCAACGATGGCGAAGGCATCTTTTGCTACCGGCAGTTGCACGCCCCAGCAAATTACCGCGATCAAAGCCGCGATAAAGCCCGGCATGAAACCACGGGTCACCGCCTGCGTCCTTGCCGACGGTGGCCAGGAGGCAGGTCGCTAAGCGCGGCGTTCAACGGGCGATCACGGGCAGCACGAGGTGCGAGGGTCGGCTGCTGTCGTGCCACACCCGATTGGTGGCAACGACAAAATCGGCCTCGGTCTCAAGCGCGATGACACCACCGCTGTTGGTGTTGCGATCAAAGCGCGGGAAATTGCTGCTGGAGACCTCCAGGCGGATGCGGTGCCCGGCACGGAACAGATTGGCGGTGGCGATCATGTCGATCTGCAATTCATATACCGTGCCCGGCTGCATGAGGATGGGCGTCGACAGCGATTCACGATAACGGGCGCGCAGGATGCCATCGGTCAGGATCATGGCGCGCCCATCGGGATACACGTCGACCAGCTTGCCGGTGAAGTCGGTGTCCAGCGCCGACGAACTGACGAATAGCGTCAAGGACACCGGGCCGGTGACTTCCACATCCTGTTCGAGTACCGCGCTGGTGTAACACAACACATCTGCGCGGGACTCGATGGCCTGCTGGTCACGCGGGCCGGCATTGGCCGCGATGAACAGGCCGGGCAGGAAAGTTGCACCACCGCAGGTACGCAGCGGGTCGCGCGGGTCATAGAGATAGGTGTCGGCAACTTCGTGGCCGGGCGCGGTGGTCGATAAACAACCGTCGCCGCTCGCGCTATTGGCGCGGCCGTCGCTATGCAGATACCACTTCTCGAAGCGTGTGTCCGGTAGCGGCCAGTCGTCTTCTTCGCGCCACGCATCCAAGCCCATGATGAAGAGCTTGACCGGTTTGGCGCTCGCTACGCCATTATCGATTCCCTTCAGCCAATGATCGAACCAGCGGATCTGCATGGCCGTCACATCGGCTACGGCATCCATCGCCATCAGGCCAAAATTGCGCTCGGGATACACCCCGCCGTTATAACCATGCACCCACGGTCCGATCACCAGCTGCTGATGGTCCCGTGCCGCCGGGCTGCCACCGCGGGTTTTCATCGTGGTGTAGTTGGCGAGGGTGCCACCCAGAAAAAGATCAAACCAGCCGCCGATATTCAGCGCCGGTGCGGTGATTTTTTCGTAGTGATCGCAGGGCGCAGCGGCACGCCAGTAGTCGTCGTAGGACGGATGGGCGAGCCAATCCTGGTAATAGGGCGCCAGTTCATTCAGGCCCGGCACGTCGTTCAGTGGCAGATGCTCGTAGGCTGCAGCCACGCCGTCTCCCCCGGTGATGGCCGCAGCCAGTTGCGTCATGTCCGCACGCCCCTGGCCTAGCCGCCGCACCACCTCGCCGACGGCGAAGGTCGAACTCGCCCACTGCAACATGAAGCCCAATTGGAACGCGCCGCCCTGGTAGGTCCAGCGGTCGTAGTACTGATCGGTGGTGATGAAGGGCGCGATAGCGCGCAAGGCCGGTGGTTGCTCGGCGGCCGCCAGCCATTGGGTAGCGCCGTAGTAGGACGCGCCCATCATGCCGACCACGCCGTTACACCACGCTTGTGCAGCGGCCCAGGCGATGGCGTCGGCACCATCTTTGGCTTCCTGGAAATAGGGATCAAATTCACCGCCGGAACCGTAGGTACCACGACAATCCTGCACCACCACCGCGTAGCCGGCTTGCGCCACGCGCAGAATGTCGCCGGACAGGAACAGCAAGACTGGATTTTCTTTGTTGTAGGGCAGACGCAACATCACCACCGGCAAGGGCTGCGTGGTGGCGGGACGATAAACGTCGGTGACCAGCACGACGCCATCGCGCATGGTGACTTGAAGATTTTTTTCGATGCTGAGATTCATGGCGGACCTGGCTGTCGCTGCGTATGACAAAGGGGCTTGAAGTATAACGGCATTGCCCGGTTATCACCGCCCCGTTGGCCGCGGCTTGCCGCAGCACGCTCAAAAACGAAGGTCTATACTGCGCGCCACACCGGGGTCGAAATTTTCATGCGCTATCGCAGCTCGTATTTACTTGCCGTGCCGAACCTGTGCCTGGCCTTGCTGGCTGCCGCAGCGATGGCCGCTGATCAGCCCCAAGCCGCGCGCTTGAACACTATTCAGCACATCGTGATTATCTATGCGGAAAATCGCAGTTTTGATCATCTCTACGGTCATTTTCCTGGCGCTGAGGGTGTGACCGATCTCAAGCCCGCGCAATACCGCCAACGTGATCATAATGGCCAACTGTTTGAGGTACTGCCGCCGGTATGGTTACCAGGCGAAGCGCGCTCCTCTGCGCCCGGCATCGACCTGCGCTACCCCCAGCAACTCGCTAATCAGCCCTTCGCGATCGACAACCCGCAAGGCGCCGGGCTCGGACTTGCAGTACCCACTCGCGATCTCGTGCATCGTTTTTATCAGCACAAAGAACAAATCAATGACGGCAAGCTCGATCGCTTTGCGGCGGTGTCCGACGCCGGCGCGTTGACCATGGGTTACTACGACGGTGCAGCACTGGCGATGTGGAAGCTCGCGCAGGAATACACGCTCGCCGATCATTTTTTCATGGCCGCCTACGGTGGTTCTTTTTTGAACCACTTCTGGCTGATTTGTGCCTGCACACCGGAGTTCAAAGATGCGCCGCTGGCACTGCGCGCCGCGGTTGATGAAGCGGATCGTCTGCTGCGCAGTGCCGATTCACCGGCGCAAGCACTGAATGGTCCACCACGCTACCTGGCCGACAGAGCCGTCACACCCGACGGGTATGCGGTCAATACCCTGCAACCGCTGTTTCAGCCCAGCGGTCTCGCCGCCGCCGCTGACGACCCGACTCGCGCCGACCCCACCGGGCATCCGCTGCCGCTGCAATTGGCCACCACCATCGGCGACACCTTGAGCGCAGGTGGTGTGAGCTGGGCCTGGTATGCCGGCGGTTGGCGCGCGGCTGAGCAGGATGCGCGACGTGCACCCGATGCGCGACAGGTGATCTATAAAAGCGCAGCGGGTGCCGTGAACTTCCAGGCACATCATCAGCCGTTTAACTATTTCGCCAAATACGCACCCGGCAGCGCGGCCCGCATCGCCCATTTAAAAGACGCTGAAGAGTTTTTTGAGGCCATCGACTACGGTGTGCTCGAGGAGGTGAGCTTCTACAAACCCAGCGGCGCCCTCAATCAACATCCGGGTTATACCGATCTACTGTCCGGCGATCGGCATATCGCCGAGGTCGTGCGTCGCATTCAAGCCAGCACGCTGTGGTCTTCGACGGTGATCATCATTACCTATGACGAAAACGGCGGTCT
>JANOXY010000159.1:0-6114 GCA_031418675.1 Pseudomonadota bacterium | reverse complement strand
CGCTCGCGCGAGCGGTGGAAGAGCGTGGTTTGGACGGCTTGTTCCTGCCGGAGCATACCCATATCCCCCTCGACACCCGCTCGCCATTTTTTCCCGATGGCAAATTACCTGCGCCCTATCTGCGCACCTATGACCCTTTTGTGGCGTTAGGGGCCTGTGCCGCCGTCACCAACCGCATTCATCTCGGCACCGGCATCTGCCTGGTCTCACAACGCCACCCCATCTCGCTGGCCAAGGAAGTGGCGACCATCGATCGGATGTCGAACGGACGTTTCATCTTCGGTGTCGGCGCCGGTTGGAACAAACCGGAGATCGAACATCACGGCGTGAGCTTTGAGACTCGCTGGCGCGTGGTACGTGAGCGTATCCTGGCAATGAAAACCATTTGGCGCGAGGACGAGCCGGAGTTTCACGGTGAGTTTGTCGACTTCAATAAAATGTGGTCCTACCCGAAACCGGTACAGGTCGGTGGCCCGCCGATCTGGCTGGGTGCCAATTCCAGGTTCGTCGCCGATCGGGTGGCCGAATATGCCGACGGCTGGTTACCGGTGGCCGGTCGGCAAGGTGGGGCAACCCTGGCGAGCCTGAAGGAGGCTTGCGCGCGTCGTGGTCGTCGTTATGAAGACATTACCCTGTCCTATTTTTATGCGCCGCTCGATGAACAGGAAGCGCACGCACAGATCGCGCAAGGTTATTCCTATCTGGTTTACGGTCTGCCTTCGGAAAGCAGCGAGCAGGTCTTGCCGGTGTTAGATCAGGTGGCGGCACTGGCCGCGAAGTTGCGCAACTGAACGCCACGACCCTGCACCCCTTCGATGCGCTGACCCCGGATTTCATTCTGGCGGCAGTGGAAGCGCAGGGTTATGTCACCGATGGACGTCTGCTGGCGCTGAACAGCTACGAAAACCGTGTTTATCAGGTGGGTGTAGAGGACGACACGCCCTTGATCGCCAAGTTCTATCGCCCTGGGCGATGGAGCGATGCGGCCATCCGCGAAGAACACGAATTCACCTTTGAACTCGCACGCCAGGGTCTGCCGGTGGTGGCGCCCTTGGGCAAGGATGCCAAACACAGTCTGCATATCATCGGTGATCATCGCCTTGCCCTGTTTCCCCGCCGCGGCGGACGTGCACCGGATTTTGATCAACGCGAAGCCTTGTCGACCATGGGGCGCATGCTGGCACGCATGCACACCGTTGGCTTCGGTCGACCCTTTCGCCACCGCCCCGCCATCGACGTGCAAAGTTTTGGTATCGAGAGCGTGGCGTACGTAAAAGCCCATTGCCTGCCCGCCGATTTGCAGCTGGCTTACGGTTCACTGGCGGACGATCTATTGCGCTTGTGCAGTGACCGTTTTGCCCAGTGTGAGGGCGTGGTATGGCGGCGCGTGCATGGCGATTGTCATGCCGGCAATGTCTTGTGGCGCGATGACGCGCCACACTTTGTCGACTTCGATGATGCGCGCATGGCACCGGCCGTGCAGGATCTGTGGATGCTGCTGTCGGGTTATCCAGAGGAGCAGCGCAGTCAGCTGGCGGCGATCCTCGAGGGTTATCACGAGTTCGCCGACTTCGATCCGCGCGAACTGTCGCTGGTCGAACCACTACGCACCTTGCGCATGCTGCAATATGCCGCGTGGTTGGGCCGCCGCTGGGACGACCCGGCTTTTCCGCGTGCGTTTCCGTGGTTTAACACCCAGGCTTACTGGGAACGACACGTGCTCGAACTACGTGAGCAGTTCTCCGCCATGTCGGAGCCGTTGTGGGCGGCCGATCTCATGCATTGATGAGCGAGCACAGGTGCTCAGTACGGCCTGTGCAATTTTCGCGGTGCTAACAGCGCAAGATCGGGATTGCTGCTTGCCAGGTGTCACCCTACCATCGCTGCTCGCTCGAGGAGCGAAGGCAGCGAAGCCGTAATCGTCATCAGCGCCCCTGCCATTCATACGTTCACGCACCGTTCCAAGCCTGGTCCGCGGGTGAGTTTGCGCGAGGGACTTCGAGACCCGCCACCATGCACTTAGTTCGAGTCTTAATCGCACTGGCGCTGCTCCAGTCCTGGGTGGCGGTGAGCGCAGCCGATACACCCGTGACGGCGACCTTTGCGCGCGTGACGATTACCGGCAATAACGCATTTCCGTCCAGCACACTGGACGCGGTGGCCGTCGAATTCGCTGGTCGTGCCATCACCGACGAAGATCTGCAGACGCTACGTAAGCGCCTCGATGATATTTACGCAGCTGCCGGGTTTCGCACCTCGCGGGCGGTGGTGCCAAATCAGGATCTCGACAGTGGCACGCTACAGATCGAGATCATCGAAGGCAGCCTTGAGCGCATTGATATCGTCGGCGCCAAGCGGGTATCCGCCGATTACCTGCGCCAGCGTCTGAGCGCGGGCCTGGGCACACCACTCAATGTTGATCGACTAAACGACAATCTGCGCCTGCTGATGATCGAGCAGGTCGTCAGGAACCTGCGTGCCGAATTCAAAACAGGCTCGGCGCCGGGACGTAGTGTATTGAGCGTGACCGTTGAAGAGGGTGGCCAGTTCAGCACCGGCGTGCGCCTGGCTAATGATCGTTCACCGACCGCCGGTGTGGTGCGCGCGGAATTCAACACCGGCGTGCGCAATCTGTTGGGCTATGGCGATCAGATCGATCTAGCGCTGGGCAAATCCTCCGGCTTGCATGATTTTGATTTGCGTTTCCGTACACCCGTGAATCGTTTTGGCACTGAAATCACGGGGCGCTACTCCGTGTTCAGTTCACAATTGGTCGAAGAGCAATTCGAGGTGCTCGATGCCAAGACACGCTCCCGTGGTGCAGAGTTTGGCGTGACGCAAGCCCTGTGGCGGCGCGCGGGACGTCAGGTCGGCGCGACCCTGCGTTTCACCTCACGTCAAAGCGCGAGTTTTTTACGCGGTGAACCCTTCACCTTCAGTTTAGGCGCTGAGAACGGCCGTCTGGATGTGAAGGCCGCGCGACTGGGTTTGCAATGGCTAGAGCGCACACGCCACGACGTGATCAGCGTGCGCTACACCTGGAGCATAGGATTGCGCGGACTGGGGGGCACCGAGCACCGTGATCCGAAGCCTGACCTGCCCGATTCGAGCTTCCATACCTCATTACTACAGGCGCAATGGCTGCATACCATCGGTCCGCGTGCCGGCAGTGTGTCCCTGCGCGCCGATTGGCAGGATGCCGGCGAGCCCCTGCTGTCGCTGGAAAAATTCGCCGTCGGAGGCTTCGGCTCGGTGCGAGGTTATCGGCGCTCGCGGGTGGTCAAGGACAATGGCTGGTCGGCCTCCGCGGAATACCGTTTGCCATTGTTCGAACTGGCCTTGCCAGGCATCGCTCAGCGTGCGGGTGATGGACAGTTGTCACTGGTGGCTTTCATCGACGCTGGCCGTGCCTGGAACGAGCATGACGCCCGCGATGTGCCCCGCACGCTGCTGGCGGCCGGTCCGGGGCTGCGCTGGGACGCCAGTCGCGATGTGCGCGCGGAGTTGTATTGGGGCGCGGCACGACGCCATCTGCCCGACGACCCAAGCTCGGACATTCAGGATCAAGGTATTCATTTCGCCTTGATTGCGCGCTACGCATTCTGACAAGTGCCTTGCAACGCGTGTGGGCTGTGCGACCCTGTGCGTAAGTACGGGTGGCGGGAACCGTGGCGACGCACCGCACGACAGTTCTAGGCGGTATCGGCGCATTGCTAAACGGCTTTCCCGTGGGGAGTTGCCGCCCGATGGAGCGCAGGCAATGAACAGTGCGTCACCGGCGTTGTAATACACGAAACAGACCTGCCACCACCTCGCCACTCGTACAATCGAATTTGTCCATGCGGCCACCACGCAAATGTGCACAAACCGCTAGCGGTGCAAAGCTATCCCATGACCTACTGGTTATTAAAAACTGAACCCGAAGAATTCTCCTGGCAGCAGTTATGCGCGAGCGGCGCGCGTGGCGAGACCTGGAATGGCATTCGCAATCATCAGGCCGCCGGCTATCTGCGCCAGATGCGCGCCGGCGATAGAGCTTTTATCTATCACACGGGTAAAGAGAAATGCGTGGTCGGCATCGGTGAGGTGCTGGGCGAGTGTTTTCCTGACCTTGACGATAGCAGCGGGCGGTTTGTCGCGGTGACGGTGCGGGCATGCGAACCGCTGGCAAGGCCCGTCACACTGGCGGCCATCAAAGCACTACCAGCACTCGCGGATTTTGTGTTGTTACGGCAGGGCCGTTTGTCGGTGATGCCGGTGACACCCATGCAGTGGCGCACGATCTTGGCGCTGGCCAAGCCCTGACGCGTTCACACCTGTTAACGCTGGTCATGCCATTGGCGTGGCGCTTGCCATGGATGCGTGCTTAGCCCGGCAGTGATTTCAATTTCTCCCGTTCGCGCAACTCGCGCCGCAGAACCTTATGGGTGGTGGTCATTGGTAACGCCTCGAGGAATTCGATGTGGCGTGGTACTTCATGTCGCGCAAGGCGCGTGCGGACAAAATCCTGCAGCTCGGCAATCAAGTCATCGTTACCTGCATATCCCATCGCCAATACCACGAAGGCCTTGATAACTTCGGTGCGAACCGCGTCGGGTACGCCGATTACGGCGACGTTCTGCACCGCTGGGTGGCGCAGCAGTGCTTCTTCGATTTCGGTTGGACCGATGCGGTAACCGGCCGAGGTAATGACATCGTCGGCGCGCCCACGAAACCAGTAATAACCATCGCTGTCGCGCAGGCCGGTGTCACCGGTCAGCAGCCAGTCGCCGACGTATTTCTCGCTGGTGGCGTCCGCGCGATTGAGATAACCGAGAAACATCACCGGGTGGGGCGCCTTGACCGCAATATGGCCGACCTCACCATCGGGTAATGGCATACCGTTGTCATCGACGATCGCACAGGTGTGGCCGGGCAGGGCGCGACCTATCGAGCCCGGTTTGATCGGCATGATCCGCCCGCTGTTGCCCAGTGGCTCCATACATTCGGTCTGCCCAAAAACTTCATTGATGCGAATGCCGAGCTCACGCTCCGCCCATTCGAACAGCTCTACACCCACCGCTTCAGCGCCCGATTTCACGACCCGCAATTTGAGTGGATAACGTTTACGCGGGCTGGGGATCTGACGCATGAGCTTCAACATGGTCGGCACCAGCAGGGTGCAGCTCACACCGTATTCAGCGAGGATGCGAAAGGCATTTTCCGGGTCGAAGCCACCCAGCGAGGTGCCCACCGTCGTGCAGCCGTGCCACAGACTGGGCAGCATGACGCCGGCGAAACCGCCCATCCACGACCAGTCGGCCGGTGACCACGTTACGTCGCCGGCACGCGGAAAACCATCCCATACAAACTCGAGACTGGGCAGCATGCCGAGCAGCAGGCGATGGGGTTGCAGCGCGCCCTTGGGTGCGCCGGTGGTGCCCGAGGTATAGCTGATCCAGGCGAGGTCGTCAGCGCGCGTTGCAAGCGCGCGGCACAGCGGCGACTCGTGTTCCTGCACGCGCCAGAAGTTGTCGGCATCGTGAGCGGCGTCATCGATCAGGAACACATGCTCAAGCTCTGCGCATTGATGACGAATGGTGCGCACTTTGTCGATGTTGTCACTGTCGGTCACCAGCACGCGCGCGCCGCTGTCGTTCAGGCGATAGGCCAGGGCATCGGTGCCGAACAATACCGAGGTCGGGCTGGACACCAGGCCAAGCTTCCAGCTGGCGAGGTGCGTGAGGGCGGTTTCGGGTTGCTGGGACAGCAGCACGGCAACCCGCTCACCACGCTGCAAGCCGCGTGCGTTGAGCACGTTGGCAAAACGGCTCGCGTATTCGTCGAGCTCGGCGTAGGTGTAGCGTTCAACGCTGCGGTCAGCGTGTTCGTAGATCAAGGCCAGACGTTGCTCATCGGCTGCCCAGCGCTCACAGCATTGATGGGCGAGATTGAGTAACTCGGGTACACGCCCATCCCAACTGAAGGCGGCGTGGATACTGTCGTAATCACCGTCATGTTTGAGAAACATCATGCGCCCCGTGGGTTGTCCTGCGGTGATTGTAGCGGTGCTGAACAGGGCGGTGATACGTGTTGTGAGGCCCTGTAGGTCCGAATTTATTCGGACATTCGTTG
>JANOXY010000158.1:0-2691 GCA_031418675.1 Pseudomonadota bacterium | reverse complement strand
GACACCGGACCGGCTGGAAGAAGTGCTGGCCTGGATCGATGCCATTGTGGTGGGCAAACCATATGGTGTCGATCTGCTGATACCGGAAAAGATGGCTGGCAAACACGCGGGTGGCGACGCTGCGCAGTCGCTGCCCGCGCTACCGGAAACCCACAAGCTGTTCGCCGATGGGGTGCTGGCACGTCACGGTATCGATACGCTGGATCTCGATGAGTCACGGGCGAAGTTGCTGCAACTCGGGCGCAATCTGCGCGTGTCGGGCGCCACTGATCTGCTCGAGGTGGCCTTCCGTCACCCCATCAAACTCATCGCCAATGCGCTCGGTGTGCCGCCGGCGATCATGCTTGAGCTCGGCAAACGTCATGGTGTGCCGGTAGCGGCCCTGGTCGGTGCGCGTGAACACGCAGTCAAGCAGGTTGAAGCGGGTGTCGACATCCTGGTGGTGGCCGGTGGTGAGGCCGGTGGACATTGTGGTGAAGTCTCAACCCTGGTGCTCGTGCCGGAAGTGGTGGAGGCGATCAAAGGACTGCGCGAGGTGCCGGTGCTCGCGGCCGGCGGTATTGTTACCGGTCGCCAGATGGCGGCTTGCATGGCCATGGGCGCGGCCGGGGCGTGGACGGCATCGGTGTGGCTGACCACCCATGAGGCCGAGACCAATCCCATCGTCAAAGAAAAAATGTTGCGCGCGAGTTCGCGTGACACCGTGCGTTCGCGCAGCCGCACCGGTAAACCGTCGCGCCAGTTGCGCTCACCCTGGACCCAGGCCTGGGAAACACCCGGTGCTCCCGAACCCCTGCCTATGCCCTTGCAGTCCCTGATCAGTGAGCCCGCACTGGCGCGGGTCGACAAACTCTCCCAGAGTGGCCACGACGGTGCGCGACAGCTTGCCACTTACTGGGTCGGGCAGGGTGTTGGTCTCATGAACGAAGCTAAATCCGTGCGGGCAGTGATGCAGGAATTCCAGGAAGATTTTCTGCGCGCTTTCGAACGGCTAAGCGACTTGCTGGAAGCGTGAGGCAGACAAACGGTTCTTAATAGTGAGGGCCCGTCTGCGCACGATAACGCTCTCGCAGCAGATATCAGGCCGCTTGCCTCGATCTGCTGGTCACCTGCGCGGAACGGCGCACCGCCGAGTTTATCGTCTGGCCGGGCCGCGAGACCGGCGGCAGTTGTAAACGACGCGGCCAGCTTCGGGCATCCTGCCCAAGGCTGATCGCCTGCGCAGCGATGGAATTCGGGCGCTCTGTCAGCCCTGAACGCGTGCTGCAACGCCAATCCAATCGGATCGCGTCAAGAAATTTTACAATTCCCACGCTCGCCGAATGAGGCCCATTCGGTGGTTAAGCTATTGAATCCCTGGACTTTCGTATGCGTGCGCCGCGCGGCCGTGCGCGAGCAAGGTCTCGGCGGGTGTAAAGATAGTCAGACCGATATCTTTTCGCGGTCTGGCCGAACCAAGCTATCTACATGATCTAACTAGATATTCATTCGTTGGTTCGAAACTTGCACTGAACTCCTGCAACGAACACTCATCAGCAGGAAATGCGCATGACCAAGACAATCAAACTCGCTGTGCTGGCAGGAATGCTCGCCAGCGCCGCGGCTCAGGCGATACCGCTGACCGATCCAGACGATCCGCGCACTTGGCAGTCGGCGTCTGTTGGGACCTTTGCCCAGCTCTACTATGGGGCCAACACACTGGCCAACCGCCAAGCGGTGATCGCCAACGGCCTACTGGACGACGGTGTATTCAACTCAGCGGGATTTGTCACCGGGACCTTGATTACGAGTGTCGGCCAATTCTCGGCCCAGGGTGGTGGCACCTCGCTGGACACCGGCCTGGGCGACGCATTCGGCGTTTTTGACTATACCTGTTGCGGTTCCGCTGCCAGTCGCTTTGCGGCAGCCAATGCAATCGACAATCAATGGATGCAGACCAGCGGCGTGGTTGGTGAAACCGTCTGGGATCTCGGTTTCCAGGCGAGCAAGGCCGCGGTATTTAACACGATAGACCACGGGCCAATGCCGCAGGAGGCGATCGAATCGACGGTTTATCTGTCCAATGACCTGATCACTTGGATACAAGCGGTCACCGAGCGCGTGTGGTTGGAGGGTTTTGTTAGCAATACCGATGTGTTGTGGGACGGCTTCACTTACGCGGTCGGCACCGGCACCGGTCAAACCTTTCGTTATGCATCCATCACCCACGGCGGCCCGGGCGCGTTGATCAATGACGGCGATAACGAGATCAATGGCATCATGGGCCTGCGCGGAGATTTCACACCGGATCCGGGGGGCGTCCCGGAGCCGGGCACGCTGACCCTGCTCGCGCTAGCAGTGAGTGGGTTCGCTTGGTCGCGCCGCCGCCGTACTTAGACCGTCGTTCAGCCGATCGTCCGGCACACAACGCCCGCACCTGCGGGCGTTGTTGTTTATGCCTCCTCGTGCCCTTAGGTTTTGACCGCAAGCGTTAAACCGGAAACGGCGCTGCCATCGCGCTAGCTGGCCGCCAGCAAGGGCGGCCGTTGTTAACAAACGGTGGGATCCGCGGCACGGAATCAGGCCAGTCGAACGGCGAGTTGCGGGTGCACGCCTTGCGTCCAGATTCACGTCGAAACAAAACTTCTCACGGCGTGATCGCGTCTGACCCCCGACGGCATGAATAAGGAATGTCGGCCAGGTGAGGCCCCA
>JANOXY010000157.1:0-1589 GCA_031418675.1 Pseudomonadota bacterium | reverse complement strand
GCGCGAGCCGTTGCCTTGCTTGATGCCAATTTCGCGACCGTAATCGGCGGCGAAGGGACTTTGTCGTGGCTGTGTCTAGAGAACAGGCCGGCATTGCGCCTTTTGGCGCATCGGACTTTTCGTACGTTGGAAGACCCGGAGCGCGGTGTCGCTTGCGACGATTTTATCGAGCTTGCCGAGAAGTTAATCAAGCTTAACCCTCGCGACAATCACGGCATACGCGAAGCTTTGTCGCGTGCCTATCTGGCGCGTGGCTGGCCGGAAAAAGCGATCGAATTGACGGAGCGCTATCCGGACGATTTTTGTGGGCCTGCGCTGAATCGGATATTGGCGCTCGTCACCGTGGGGTGTGATGCCGATGCACAGAGCGAGTTGTCGGCGAACTACGAACGCCATGTGGTCGCAATCAAGATGCTGCTGGCCAAGAAGCCGCGCCAGCCGAAAGATGATTCAGCTTATGGGATCGCGATGGGCGGTACGCAGGAAGCCTGGCTATATCGAACATCATCGCTGGCATTGTGGGAGCAGGGCGGCGCCATCGATTGGTTAAGAAAGGCGTGTAAGAAATTGCGGTAGGGTTATCGAACCTCTCCGGTGCCTCAATTGCGATTTTGGTACGTACCTATCCCCACGCTAAACCACCGTTCCCTTTCGTTGGGGTTCACAGCGCCAGCGCCTGCTTGAGCTCGCTGTGCTCAAACGCACTGGCCATGCGATAGATTTCTCCAGCACGCGCGCCAGCCTGTCTCGCAGTCTCCCGCCAAGTCGCTGTCACGACGGCCACCTCTTTGATAATGGCCCGTGCCGCCGCGAGGCCGAGACCAAAATATCCTGACGCGGCCTCAAGCAGGTCAATGGAACAGATGCCTTCGTCGAGATCGATGTCAGTCATGGGCAGGCGGCTCGGGAGGGCGTCTCAAGCGGACGCGCTTCGGCAGCACCGCGCTGGCGAGGGCTTGGCCCACACTGTCGCCGGCGATGTCGGCTACCTCGCCAAGGCCATCCAGCAGACCAAGTGCCTGTAGGACTGCGGCGTAGATACCAATGCTGACGGCGGCGTCCCCCGCTTCGACCTTTTGCAAGGTCGAGCGCGAAGTGAACGCACGTTCGGCCACCACGGCCATGGGCAGGCTCCGCCGCCGCCGAGCGTCATGAATGTCCGCGCCCAGCTTACGCAGGATGCGCCGTACTGCGGCGGGCGGGTGGTGTGGTGTAGGCATCTGACGGCTTCGCGCTACCAAGACGGACTTTATGTAGTACGAAGATTACAAATAATCCAACTGCAAGCCGCGAGGCAACGCTATGGGGGCGTTGTCGAAACAAGGCGGAGGATCGGCAACGCACATCGGCAAAGCAGTGCTATCTAGGAAGCTAAATTCTTTTATAGTCAGAGACCTATGGGTCATCTAATATCGGCAGATGTCTTCCCCGCGTCCACCCGTCGAGTTGCCAAGTCAAATCGAGCCCTGCTTTGTGGACGAGCCGCGAGGCGAGCTGCTGGATTTGCTGACGGAGTTGCCCGCCATAGCCGGTAGGCTTGGTGACCGCCTCCACCCCAGAACAGCCGCCAGTCTGGCGAGCCTGGTGCG
>JANOXY010000156.1:0-1554 GCA_031418675.1 Pseudomonadota bacterium | reverse complement strand
ACCAACAAGGTTTATCTGGCCGAATTGCTCGACCGCTACGATGTGGCGATCCCCAAGACTCTCATCGTGCATCGTGGTAACGCCCACGACGTCGAAGCGGTGTGCGGTTTCCCCTGTGTGCTGAAGGCGCCCGACAGCTCGTTTTCGGCCGGTGTGATAAAGGTCGCCGATGCCGAGGAGCTGCACAGGGCCTTGGATAAATTTTTTGACGGCTCCGATCTGGTTGTGGCTCAGGAATTCCTGCCGACGGATTTTGATTGGCGCGTGGGCGTGCTCGACGGGCGGCCGCTGTATGTCTGTCGTTATCACATGGCAAAAAGTCACTGGCAGGTCATCCAGCGTGATGCCTCGGGCAAAACCTCGGCTGAGGGAGCGGTCGACACCTTGTCCGTTGCCGAAGCGCCGATCGACATCGTGCGCGCCGCGGTGCGCGCTGCCAATCTGATCGGGGACGGTTTTTACGGTGTGGATTTGAAGCGCATCGGTCGCCGCGCCGTGGTGATTGAGGTCAACGACAATCCCAATGTTGATGCCGGCAACGAAGACAAGATCCTCAAGGATGCGCTGTATCGAGAAATCATGGGGCTTATGCTCCGCCGCATCATCGCGCGTAAACGCCTGGAGTTCGACATCGCATGAAGAAGCCCCCACCGCTACATGCTTTTGCCGCCTACGGTATCGAGATCGAATATGCCATCGTCGATCGCGATTCCCTGGACGTGCGCGCGATCGCCGATCGCCTGCTCGCCGATGTCGCCGGCGCCGAGGTCAACGAGTTTGCCGATGGTCCCATCGCCTGGTCCAACGAACTATCGCTGCATGTCATAGAGCTGAAGACCAATGGCCCGGCGGCCAGCCTCGATGGCCTGGATGGTTTGTTTAGTGCGGAAGTTGCGCGCATCGACAAGCTCTTGAGCAAGTACAACGCGCGCATCCTGCCCGGTCCCATGCATCCGTGGATGGATCCGCTTACCGAGCAGCGTTTGTGGCCCCACGAACAGAACGAGATCTATGCGGCCTACGATCGCATCTTCAATTGTCGCGGTCATGGCTGGGCCAATCTGCAGAGCATGCACATTAATCTGCCGTTTGCTGACGATGGGGAGTTTGTGCGCCTGCACGACGCGATACGCATTGCCTTGCCGCTGTTGCCGGCACTGGCGGCGGCTTCGCCCTATGTTGACGGCAAAGCGAGCGGCCTGCTCGACACTCGGCTCGAGACCTATCGTTTAAATCAGAAACGTATACCGGAGATCACCGGGCGGGTGGTGCCAGATCGCATCGCCAGCATCGACGAGTATCACGCGCGTATTCTGGAACCGATGTTTCGCGCCATGGTGCCCCATGACCCGCAAGGGGTGTTACACGGCGAGTGGCTGAACTCGCGCGGCGCAATCGCGCGCTTTGATCGAGGTGCCATTGAGATCCGTATCCTGGATGCGCAGGAGAGCCCGCGCGCCGATTTGGCCGTGGCCCGTGCGGTGGTGGCGCTGGTGCGTGACTTGTATGAAGAACGCGCCAGTACGGCTGCCACTCAGGCCGCGGTGTCCACGG
>JANOXY010000155.1:0-4082 GCA_031418675.1 Pseudomonadota bacterium | reverse complement strand
ATTACCCCAGCGGCCTGGTACCGGGCGACGGTGTGCACGTGGTGTGGCCGATGCTGCTGGGGCTGAATCGTGGCCGCTATTTCATGATGACCGGCCAGGAGTTGTCGTCCAAAGAAGCCTTGGATCTCGGCGTTGTCAACGAAGTGATGCCACAGGCCAAATTGCTGCCGCGCGCGTGGGAACTGGCGCGCAAGATCCGCAGCCGCCCAGCGCTCACCACCCGCCTTACCCGCGAAGCCATGCTGATGCAGGTCAAGCGCGCCATGCTCGATCAATTGCCCTACGGCCTCGCGCTGGAAGGACTGGCGGCGTGTGACTATTGGCCTAAGGAGTTTGCCAAGGAGAAGCTGTAAAAAACGCGGCGTCGAGTTAGGCACGTCTCACGAGCGTGATCATGTCCATTCAAATCATGGGCACGCTCGGTGTTGAAACCGGCGAAACTGTGCGCCTGGGGTTGCGCCCTGCGCAGCGCGCGCATCAACTTGCGGCGCGCTGTGCTGGGACTGGCCAACCGGCGCTACAGGTAAGATGATTGCCCACGCGCTTACAACGCGGCGTAGAACCATACGGAGCAAATACCATGATTGGATCTCAAACGGCACTCGCCAGGATATTGATCGGCATGCTGCTCGCGGTGACGCTCAGCGTCGCGCGGGCCGATGACGCTGCGAGCAACGGCACCATCATTACCGCCCTCATGGAAAAGCCCTTAACAAACCGCACGGCCGCCGTTGCCGGCCTGTTGACCGTCGAATACGCGCCGGGTGCTGGCACCCCGCCGCACTCTCATCCCGCTGATACGTTTGTTTATGTGCTCGAAGGCGCCATCGAAATGCAGGTAGCGGGCGGTGAGCTCACAACCTTGAAGCAGGGCGAAACTTTCTACGAGTTGCCAACGGACAAACATGTGGTGTCGCGCAATGCGAGCGAAACCGAGCGCGCGAAGTTTCTCGTCATGTTCGTCAAGGACAAGGCCGCCGAGTTGGTTGTGCCTGAACCTGCCGCGGCCCATTAATGATCTCGGCCTGCGCCTCACACCACACTGCGTTCGCTCTGCTATCCAATCAAGCTAGGACCCTACGATGAAAGATCCCTGGAGCCATCACCAACGCGATATCAATGGCTTTCGCATGCACTATGTGACGGCTGGTCAGGGTTATCCGCTGGTCTTGTTGCATGGCTGGCCCCAGAGCTGGTTTGAATGGCGCAAGGTCATACCCGCGCTTGCTGAGCGCTTCACCATCATTGCGCCAGATCTGCGTGGGCTCGGTGATTCCGAAAAGCCCATGACCGGCTATGACAAACGCACCATGGCCGCCGACGTGCGTGAACTGGTGAGACAACTGGGTTACAGCAAGGTCGGCGTAATCGGCCACGACTGGGGTGGCGCCGTTGCGTTCTATTTTGCCTACGACAATCGCGAACTCGTTGAGCGCATGCTGATCCTCGACATGGTGCCCGGCCTGATCAAGGCCGGCGACGCGTTTCCGCTGGAGTTTGCCCTGAAGATCAACCACGTGTTTTTTCATGGTGGCAATCCCGACTGGGCCACCATGCTGGTCAGCCAGAACATTGACGGTTATCTGCGCCGCTTTTTGACCACCCTGGATTTTAATTACAGCCCGGCGGTGTTCAGTGAAGAAGAAATTGCGGAATACGTGCGCGTGAATTCCATCCCGGGTTCGATACGCGCCGGCTTCCAGTGGTATGCCGCGGGCCTGCGCGAAGATACCGTCAATCTGGCCAATGCCACACACAAACTCAGCATTCCGGTGGCGGCCTACGGTGGCGCAAGTTTTCTGGGCGATATTCGGTCGCACTGGCAAACCGTGGCTGAGCAGGTTGAGGGCGGCTCGGTGCCCGAGTGCGGACATTTCATTCCGGAAGAGCAACCGGCTTTTGTGATCGACACCGCTTTGCAATTTTTTGCGCCGCTGAGCACACGCTGAGCGGCGATGAGCGATGACTACGCACAGCCTGAACCCGGTCGCGGCGAGATCGACGCCCTGCCAGCAGCGACCTTGCTCGAATTTGGCAGCCCCTATTGTGGCCATTGCCAGCGCGCTCAGAGCTTGATCGCAGAAGCGCTGAGCACCACTCAGGGCCTGCGACACATCAAGATTTTTGACGGGCCTGGGCGCCCGCTTGGCCGCTCGTTTCGCGTCAAGTTGTGGCCGAGCTTGATCCTGGTGGTGGACGGCGCGGAGATCGGGCGCGTGGTGCGGCCGCAGGACGTGGCGAGCATCCGTGAGCTGCTGGCACAGCGCGAAAGCGCCTAGGTTTTGCGCTCCCGCGCCACGGCGCGATAGCCGATGTCACGCCGACAGAACATGCCGTCCCAGGTGATGCGATCAACGCGCGCGTAAGCGGCAGCTTGGGCATCGCTGACCCGTGCGCCCAAACCCACCACACACAACACGCGTCCGCCATTGGTCAGGCAATCTGATCCAGCGGTCTGGGTACCGGCGTGAAAAACTTTGCTCTGCCCATCGTTGGCCTCGAGGCCGTGGATGACGGCTCCCTTGTTGTAGTCGTTCGGATAGCCGCCGGCTGCCAGCACCACACCAACGGTGGCGCGGCTATCAAATTCGAGTCGCACATTGGCGCCGCGCCCGCACAACAGGTCGAGGCAGGCCACTACGATGTCGGTTTTCAAACGCATCATGATCGGCTGGGTTTCCGGGTCACCCATACGGCAATTGAATTCCAGCACCCGCGGCAGGCCCGCGCTGTCGATCATGACACCGGCGTAGAGAAAACCCTGATAGGGGCGACCATCACTGCGCATGCCCGCCAGGGTTGGCGCGATGATGGTCTTCATGATGCGTTGGGTCATCAACTCATCGACCACTGGCGCCGGTGAATAGGCACCCATGCCGCCGGTATTCGGACCCAAATCACCATCGTCGCGCGCTTTGTGATCTTGTGATGAAGCAAACGGTACGGCCGTCACACCGTCGGTCATGACAATGAAGCTTGCTTCTTCACCGGCCAGGAATTCTTCCACCACGATCCGCGCGCCCGCATCACCGAAGCTCTTGCCTTCGAGCATGGCGCGCGCTGCGGCGCGAGCTTCATGGTGGGAATGCGCCACCACCACACCCTTGCCGGCGGCGAGGCCATCGGCCTTTACCACGACTGGCAGTGTGTGCGCATCGATGTAGGCCAATGCCGGTGCAAGCTCGGTGAATACTTCGTAGGCGGCCGTGGGGATGTGGTGACGTTTGAGAAAATCCTTGCTGTAGGCCTTGGAGGCTTCGAGGATCGCGCCCGCTTGCCGCGGCCCGAAACATTTCAGGCTGGCGTCTTCAAACGCATCAACCACACCGGCCGCCAGCGGTGCTTCCGGACCAACGATGGTGAGACCTACGTCTTCCTTTTGTGCCAGCGCCAACAGTGCCGCGACGTCTTCCGCCGCAACCTCAACATTGCGCACCCGCGCTTCCCGCGCCGTGCCGGCGTTGCCCGGTGCAACCAGCACCTCGGTCACGCGCGATGATTGCGCACACTTCCAGGCCAGTGCGTGCTCGCGGCCACCACCGCCGATGATCAAGACCTTCATGGGCTACCTCGCAGCGCGTGCGTGCACGTGCGCCTAATGACGGAAATGGCGCTCGCCGGTAAAAACCATGGCCAAGCCATGTTCGTCGGCGGCGGCAATCACCTCGTTGTCGCGCATCGATCCCCCGGGCTGGATCACGGCGCGTATGCCCACTGCCGCGGCGGCGTCAATGCCGTCACGGAAGGGAAAGAAGGCGTCCGATGCCATCACCGAGCCAGCCACCACCAGCCCTTCATCGGCGGCCTTGATGGCCGCAATGCGGGCGCTGTAGACGCGACTCATCTGGCCTGCTCCGATGCCGATGGTGTGTCGCTCCCGTGCATAAACAATGGCGTTGGATTTGACGCAGGCCACCACCCGCCAGGCAAACAGCAGGTCCTGCAGTTCCTCGGGCGTCGGCATGCGCTTGCTGACGGTCTTGAGCTGGTCGAGCGACAGTAATTGTGCGGCGACGTCACGGTCCTGCACCAGCAGGCCACCCATCACCCGTTTGTATTCCAGTTGGCGGTGCGGCGCACGC
>JANOXY010000154.1:0-1956 GCA_031418675.1 Pseudomonadota bacterium | reverse complement strand
CCGATGTGCAGATCACCTGTCCGGTGTTCTGGCAGGGTCGCATCTTCTGCTGGGTGGCCAACGCCCTGCATCAATACGACATCGGTGGTAATACGCCTGGCAGCTTTTGCGCCGACGCCCGCGATGTATTCGATGAGCCGGTGCCGATCCCGCCGATCAAGATAGTGCAGAGTGGCAGCATTCGCCGCGATCTTGAACGCATGTATTTGCGCCACTCACGCCAGCCACAATTGGTGGCGCTCGATCTGCGCGCCCAGATCGCTGGCAACCTGGTTGCGCGCGATCGTATTCAGGGTTTCATCAAGCGTTACGGCCCGGCTACGGTCAAGGCCGCCATGCGGCGTTTGATCGACGATGGTGCGCGGGCCTTTCGTGCGCGCCTCGATGAGATCCCCAACGGTACCTGGCGGGCGGTCACCTATCTGGAAGCGGCCGCACCCTATGACCGTGGCATTTATCCGGTGCACATGGCGGTCACCAAACACGACGAGGGTCTGGTCTTCGACAATCACGGCTCCCATGCTCAGATCGGTTCCCTGAACGCGAGTTTCTCCGGCTGGCGCGCCGGCATACTGAGCGTGCTCAATCCGCTCATGTGTTACGACCAGCTGTATGCTGCGGGCGGCGCCCTGCGCCATGTGCGCTTCGAGCCCCAACGCGGCACCATCAACTGTCCGAGTTTTCCGGCATCGGTGACTAATTCGCAGATCGGCAATCTGATCGGCGGGGCACTGGCCAATGTGGTGATCGGCAAGATGCTGTTGGCCGCACCTTCATTGCGAGAAGAAGTTTTTGCAGTGTGTGCTAACAGTGTGTTTCCTCTCAGTGCCATATCCGGCGTTGATGCCGCAGGGCAGCCGTTTGGCACTGGCTTTCTCGATCCCATGGCCGGTGCCATCGGTGCCTTTGCCCATCGCGATGGTATCGATACCGGCGGCGTGCACTGGGAACCGAAGTCGATCATGGGCAATGTCGAACAGATCGAACAGAGTTTTCCTATTCTTTATCTCTATCGTCGCGAGGTCGCCGATTCCGGTGGGGCGGGCCAGTTTCGCGGCGGTAATTCAGCGGCGTTTGCCATCGTGCCCCATGGGGTGCAGCAACTTTTCCACGCACCTTCGGCGGCGGGCTGCGCAGTGCCAACCAGTGGCGGCTTGGCCGGCGGCTATCCGGCCCGTACCAATTGTTTTCGTTTGATCCGCGATAGCGAAGTGTGGGCGCGTTTTGCACGGGGCGAGTTACCGACGACGCTCGCTGCGCTTGGCGGCCATGAGATCCCTATCCACGCCAAGGAACGTGGTCTCGTGCAACAGCACGATGATGTGTGGGAAGTGGCGTGGTGCGCAGGCGGCGGTTATGGCGATCCCTACAGGCGCGATCCGCAGCGCGTGCGCGACGATGTCGCCGAAGGCCGCGTCAGTGCTGAGTGGGCGCGGCAGGCTTATGGCGTGTGCTTCCAGGCGGGTGTGACGCCGCTACAAGTTGATGACGAAACAAGCACGCAGCTGCGCGCACTCGGCTTGCACGAAGTTGCATGCGGCGACGATGACAAGCATTCGGCTTTGGCACGTGCGCTCAGTGCGGGTCTTGAATTGTTGGGCGATGGTGGCCGTGGCGAGCTGCGCTGCGCTCGCTGTCATCACGGCTTAGGCGCGGCGAACGCCAACTACAAGTTGTCGACGCGACTCGAACAATCACCCATCACCGATGCCAATCCCCATATCCAGGACGCTGCCTTACGAACGGATGCGCCCCTGGTCTTGCGCCGTTATCACTGTCCAGGCTGCGGCCTCACCCTCGAGACGGAGATCGCGCTGGCCGATCAGCCACCGTATTGGGACATCGAACTGCAGTAAAAACCGCCATGGGAAAGATCGCACAACGCACGACGCTGGAAGCTTTGATTGCGGACTATCTGCCGCGGGATGGCAGCGTCGCCATCGGCGGCCTGCATTT
>JANOXY010000153.1:0-1704 GCA_031418675.1 Pseudomonadota bacterium | reverse complement strand
GCCCTGGTCAAGGTCGACCGTAGTCAAGTAGGTGGACTCGAGCCCGGTCACCGCGTGCAGCATTTCAAGCAGCGGACGCGCCAGGTCTTCGAGCGTCTGCGCGCCGGACAAGGTCTCGGCGACTTGTACGAGCAGTGGATCGATCCGTGTCTCCATGTTTCCCCGAGAACTCTGGCAGGGCCACAAACCAGCGCCCATATCGGGCAGGACAATACATGCAGGAAGCGACTGCCGCGTGAAGCCGGCGTTTTTTATTAGTACCTAGAAACCCACGCCCTGAGGGCGTGGTCATCGCCTAACTGGCTATGCCTGTTAGAGCACCTGCCCATGCAAGTACTTTCAGCGTGTTGTCCACACAACACACGAGAAAGGAAACAGGCATGAGCAGGTTCAAGAAATCGTCGCATGTGTTATGGCATTGTCAATATCACATTATCTGGACGCCGAAGTATCGGTTTCGGATATTGAAGGGACCGGTGGCACGCGAAGTGCATCAATGCGTGAATCTATTTTGCCAACGGCTAGGTTGCGAAGTGACGGAGTTGAATGTGCAAACGGACCATGTGCATTTACTGGTCTTGGTGCCGCCGAAGGTGTCGATATCGGAGTTGGTTGGCGTCCTGAAAGGACGAATAGCGATCCGGATATTCACCGCATTTCCGTATTTGAAGAAGAAACCGTATTGGGGTAACCACTTTTGGTCAAAGGGCTACTGCGTTGACACGATCGGCTTGAACGCGGAGATGATCCAGAAATATGTGAAATCACTGCTGTCCGGTTTAATTGACGCATCGGGCCCGCAAAGCCAGTCCTGATGCGTGTTCTGGGCGTTTCAGGGGTGTCCACGATTTGAATGCTGGATTGCTCGTTTGCCATGCTCGACGGGTTGCACAACCCGGAGCGAGGCATGAACGTCGGCAAGACCCTGTTCGCGCAAGTCATGGAATTTGTGCCTTGGAAAACGTTCGGACGGATCATCGATCGGCATCGCGGCGATGCAGGTGTGCGCACCCTGAACTGTGCCGATGTGTTTCGCGTCATGGCCTTTTCTCAACTCACTTGGCGCGAGTCGCTTCGCGACATCGAGGCTTGTCTGTCGGCCAATCAGGCCAAGCTCTTCCATATGGGATTGAAGGCACCGCCGGCGCGTTCGACGTTGGCCGATGCGCTGAACCTGCGCGATTGGCGCATCTACCATGCTCTGGCGCAGCGATTGATTGTGCGAGCCAGAACGCTGTATGCCAGCGAGCCTTCCGTGCTCGACCTCGATGCCAGCGTGTACGCGCTGGACTCCACTACCATCGACCTGTGCCTGAGCTTGTTCGACTGGGCGCCGTTTCGCACCACCAAGGCCGCCATCAAGCTGCACACGTTGCTCGATCTGCGCGGCTCGATTCCAGCCTTCATCCACATCAGCGACGGCAAACTGCACGACGTCAATGTGCTGGACATCCTGCCGGTAGAAGCAGGGGCCCTCTACGTGATGGATCGTGGCTATCTGGACTTCGAGCGTTTGTACGCCATGCATCAGGCCGCGGCGTTCTTCGTTACCCGCGCCAAGGCGGGCATGGCTGCGCGGCGCGTGTACTCCGCTCCGGCCGACCGAAGCAGTGGCGTGATCTGCGATCAGCGCGTCATGCTCAACGGCTTTTACTCGGCCAAGCACTACCCGGAGCATCTGAGACGCATCCGCTTCAAAGACCC
>JANOXY010000152.1:0-28080 GCA_031418675.1 Pseudomonadota bacterium | reverse complement strand
TAGGCAATCGTCGCAAGGTGATGGGAGAATGAGGACAGATGTGCCGCCGTCCCAGCGCCGCAGCAGAATCAGCCGAAGTGCGACAGGCTGCCAGGCCAGGCAGACAAGGGCGCGCGCACGTCGGGCTTTGAGGATGCCCTTACACACAATAGAATTCTGCGCAGTGCGGGTGTAGTTCAATGGTAGAACATCAGCGTCCCAAGCTGATTACGTGGGTTCGATTCCCATCACCCGCTCCAATATTTACCGAACTCGGACCGAGCGCGCTGTGAGCACCAAGGCACTATCCGCCATCCGCAGTACGCAACTTGAGGCGCAAGCCCAGGCGCTTTACAGCGACTCGCTGCCCTACCACAACTTCGACCATATCCAGGATACCTTGGAGTCCGCCGCGAGGGTGGTCGAGCGCTGCCAGGAAGAGCACATTCGTATTGATGTTGAAGTGGTCTATTTTGCGCTGCTGTTTCACGACGCTGGTTACCAGGATGATCATCTGGCGCGTGGATTCGCCACTAAAGAACGTTATTCGGCCGCACTTGCGGAGCCGATCCTGCGCCAGCACGGGGTGAGCGCCACCCAGTTGGAAAAGACCCTCGCCGCCATCTTGGCGACCGAGCGCGACGCCGTGTTTGTCAGCGCCGAGCAGAAAGCGGTACGTGCCGCTGACCTTTCCGGGCTGGCGGCGGACTATCCCCGTTTTCTGCAGAGCTCGCTGCGCCTGAAACGCGAGCACGAGTTGCTCTACGGTAAGACTTTAAGCTGGGCCGATTGGCAAAAGTCGTCGCAGGAAGTGCTTGGCCATTACCTGACTCAGGAAATCCGTCTCACCAGCTATTTCCACGATGGTTACGGTGAATCGTCTTTTCACAAGGCAGTGCGTAACAACCTGAATCTGTTGCTCGCCGAGCCGGGCGAACCCGCGCCACATTGAGGTCGGCACGGCGGTTCAGGGGCTGCCTGCGCCGCCGATCTTCAGAACGATGAATTGAGTATTGTTCTCTTGTAACTTCAGTCGCATCGCACGCATATCGTTAGCGTCCGACAGGGGGCCGACGTGCACCCGGAACCACACGTCCTGGCCGTTGATAACCACGCGCTGGATGTTGGCCCCGATGCCCTGCATGGCCAGCCGGGCCTTGGCCTGATCGGCCTCTTCGTATTGTTTATAAGAGCCTATCTGCAATAAATAGGCACCACGCTCCGCGGTTGGCGCAGGCGCGGCTGCCGGCTTGTCAGTGCTGGCCGTCGCTGCGGCCTTGTCCTTTTCGACCTTCGCGGCCTGCTGTTCTTCGTCTTCTTTTTCCCAGTCCTGCACCGGCACTTCCATCTCCGGCAGGATCTTGTAGAAATCGAATTTTGGACGCGGGGGCTCCAAATTGGCCTCGGTGGTCTCGCCCGGCGGTGGTTCGTTAACCCGCGGGGCTTCAACCTTGGCTTCGAATCCGGCTACTTCCGGTGGCGGCAAAGCAGGCGGGGTGAGCTTTGCATTCCACATATAAACCGCCAGCGCGACCACCAGACCCAGCCCCAACCCGGTAACAAAGGACACCCAACTGCCGAGCGGCGCCGGCGGTTTTGGCGCGCGAGGGCTGGTGGGTTTGTAGTCCTTGGCGGCCATCGCTGACTTACATCTCTTGCGGTGCGTTGATGGCTAACAGTGCCAGGGCGTTGGCGATGATCTGACGCACCGCATCGATCAGGCGCAACCGCGCCCAGCATACGCCGACATCGTCCACCAACACCTTGTGGCCGTTGTAATAGGCATGAAACTCGGTCGCCAGCTCGCGCAAGTAATTGGTCAACTGGTGAGGTTCGGCGGCGCTCGCCGCACTGGCCACCACTTCGGCAAATCGTGCCATCACCAGCGCCAACCGCCGTTCCGGCGCTTCACGCAGGAACTCGGCGAGACGCTGGCCTTCCAGTGCCGCGATAACCGGCCGCAAAGCGGCCTGGCGGAACACGCTGCAAATGCGCGCATGGGCGTACTGTACGTAGTAAACCGGATTGTCATTGCTCTGGGCTGTGGCCAAATCGAGATCAAATTCGAGATGCTGATCGGAACGACGCATCACATAAAAATAGCGCGCCGCGTCGACCCCGACCTCGTTGACCAACCATTTGAGTGTGACGAACTCACCGGCACGGGTCGACATGGCGGCTTTCTCTCCGCCGCGTACCAGGACAGCAAACTGCACCAGCACCACCTCCAGTTGCGCGTCATCGCGACCCAAGGCCTTCAGTGCGGCCCGCACCCGCGGAATATACCCGTGATGATCTGCGCCCCAAACGTCGATAACGCGCGCAAAACCACGCACAAACTTCTCGCGGTGATAAGCAATATCCGAGGCGAAGTAGGTTTTTACGCCATTGTCGCGCACCACGACGCGGTCCTTCTCATCACCGAAGTCGGTCGAGCGAAACCATTGCGCGCCAGCGGCCTGGTAAACAAACCCTGCTTGCTCGAGTTCGGCGATGGCGGTATCGATAGCGCCATTGCGCGTTAGGGATGCCTCGGAATACCAGCGATTGAATTCAACGCCAAAAGCCCGTAGATCAACTTCGATCTCGGTGAGGATGATGTCCTTGGCGTAGTCGCGTATGCGCTCAAAGTCAGCGTCGCCGAGGGCGGTGCGAGCGGCGCCGATTGCAATGTCGAGATTACGTTCCTGATCGGCGTCGGCAGTCGCTGGTGGGACACCTCGAGCATCGCGCAAGTAAGCCTCACCGTCGCGCTCGCGCAGATCCCGCGCGATGTCCTTAATGTAATCGCCGCGATAGGCTTGGGCGGGAAATGGGACCTCGCGGGCAAAAGATTGCAGGTAACGCAACCACACGCTGAGCGCCAGGATATCCATCTGGCGCCCCGCATCATTTACATAATATTCGCGTTCGACCTGATAGCCGCTGGCGGCGAGCAGATTGGCGATCACCGAGCCAATGGCAGCACCACGGCCGTGGCCGATGTGTAGCGGTCCGGTCGGATTGGCCGATACAAATTCCACCTGCACCCGTGCACCGGCGCCGCTGTTGTTATGGCCATAGGCAGGGCCGGCATCCCTCACCTGACGCACAACATCAAACACCACATCGTCGGCGACGACCAAGTTAATGAAGCCCGGCCCGGCTACTTCGCAGCGACTAATCAGCGCCAAAGCCCCGAGTTCGGTGGCAATGGCGCTAGCCAAATCACGCGGTGCTTTGCGTTCGGCCTTGGCCAGCAGCATGGCGACATTGGTGCTGAAGTCGCCATGGGCCTCAAGTTTCGGTGTTTCGATCTGGTAATCCGGCGAAACGGATGACGATAGGGTGCCGGCGTCGCGCAGGCGTTTAATGACGCCGTCGATGGCCGTGCGCAGCAGTGCTTTCAAGGTCTTCTCTCGGGAGTGCCCGGGGGTGGAGGGGCGGATTCTATCTGCTCCGTCGCGCGTGCGCGACGGAGAACCATCTAGAGTGTGTCTTGCGGATCGACGTCGATGGCTTGTCGTACACGAGCCTTGTTGGCCAGCTCGTCGAGCGCGGGCAGCGCCGCGCGCAGTACCCGACCGATATCGAAGCGCTGCGTGGCACGCATCACCATCAGCGCTCGATAACGGCCTTGACGGCGCTCCATCATGGCTGGCAGCGGATAGCTCAGGTCGAGCTCAGCGGGCGCTTGGGCCAGCAGCAGGCGGCGCGCCTCGCCCAGGAATTTGAGCGCAGCGGCTGGCTGGGCCGACTCCGCGCGCAAAATTGCCATGGCGCCGTAGGGCGGTAACGCGGCTTCGCGCCGTTGTTCGAGCGCATCGCGCGCATAGGCCTCGTAACCATCATCGATAATCTGACGTAGGACCGGATGATGAGGTTGATGGGTCTGGACCAACACCCGACCGGGCAGATCTGCGCGCCCGGCGCGGCCCGCAACCTGAATAATGAGTTGGGCAAGCCGCTCTTCGGCGCGGAAATCTAGGGAATAGAGCCGGCTGTCGGCATCCACCACACCCACTAGCGTGACGGCTGAGAAATCCAGGCCCTTGGCCAGCATCTGGGTGCCAATCACGATATCGACCTCTCGTGCATTGATGGCCGCCAACATCTCGCGCAACGCATCTTTGCGTCGCACCGTGTCGCGGTCGATGCGACACAGGCGCGCGTCGGGAAAGAGCTCAGCGACCGCTTCTTCGATGCGTTCGGTGCCCAAGCCCATCAAAGCGATATCCGGCGCCGCGCAACACGGCACACCGGCGTGACGCGACCACTGCCGATCACAATGGTGGCAGCGCGCTGCATCGGCACTCTTGTGATAAACCAGAAATGCGTCGCAGCGATCACAACGCTTTGGCGCGCCGCAGTTGCGACATATCAACAAGGGTGAGTAGCCGCGGCGATTCAGAAACAGCATGATTTGCTCACCGCGTGCCAGGCAGGCGCGGATGGCTGAAATGAGCGGCGGGCTCATGCCGGCCGTCAGATCCAGACCGCGCACGTCCAGACATTCGATAACGGGCATAAGCGCGCTGCCCGCGCGCGCGCGCAGCTCCGTGCGCAGATACTTGCCCCGTGCGACGTTGGCGAGGGTCTCCAGCGATGGCGTAGCGGAGCCCAGCACCACCGGGACGTCCGCACTTTGAGCACGTACCAGGGCGATATCCCGCGCTGAGTAGCGAAAGCCATCCTGCTGCTTGTAGGACGGATCGTGCTCCTCATCGATCACCAGCAGACCTAGCTGTGGCAGCGGCGTCCAGACCGCCGAGCGCGTACCGATCAGGATACGTTTTGCGCCCGTCGCGCAGGCGGTCCAGGTCAACATGCGTTCGCGATCGCCAAGTCCCGAGTGCAAGACCCCGACCGCGTCGCCAAAGCGGTGGCGAAAGCGCGCCACGAGTTGTTCAGTCAAGGCGATTTCCGGCACCAGCACCAAGGTTTGTGTGCCGTGTGCGAGACAGTCGGCGATAGCGGCCAGATAAACTTCGGTCTTGCCGCTACCGGTCACACCATTCAGCAGCACTGGCGCGAAGCGCCCACGCGCCGCGATGATGGTGCGCACCGCGGCCTGTTGTTCGTCATTGAGTTCAGGGCTGGGACCTAAGACACTGGCCGCACAATGGGGCGCCACCTCGGTGAGCAGGCCAAGGGCGAGTAGCCGTTTCACCACTGGCCGCCAGCTGAAGTCGACCTCTGCGAACACACTCGTGCCTGCAGCTCCATTGGCGAGGCGCTCCAACACGGCGCGCTGGCGCGCCGCACGCACGCGTCCGTCGGCCACTGCCGCGCTGCCCGCGGCAGTCAGTTGCCACGTATCGGCGTTTACGCGCGGCAGCTCGCGATGGCGACGCAGCCACACCGGCAGCATATTGCCGAGCACATCGCCCAGCGGATGCTGATAATAGGCTGCTGCCCAGTGCGCGAGCGCCAGCGTGTCGACGTCAAAGACGGGCCCGGCATCCAATACCGCATCGATGGGCTTCAGGCGCGCGAAATCTATCGTGCTGGCATCTTTGCGCTCGAGCGCGATGCCGATGCGCTGCACGCGACCGAACGGCACGATGACCCGTTGTCCTGGAATCGGCGCCTGCTCACGCAAGGCCTCCGGAAGCAGGTAATCAAAAACCCGCCGCAAGGGTGTGAATAGCGCAACGGTGACAATGTCCATGTTTGTGCTGGCCGAATTCAACCGGCGATCGGCGCGCCCATCGGCGCGCTGCACGACGGACACGATATCGTGGCCGAGTTCAGGGGCCGACCGCGGCGCGCCCGGCAAAATCACCGGTGAATACGACCTCGCTATCGAGCAGCGCTTCTAGCGCTGCGGCGTCAGCACGTCGCATCGGTCTACCATCGATGGCGCTAATCGCTTGGCGCGCGTTGTGGGCGGGCAAGACCATCAATTCGAAGGCTTCGTCATATAAACGCAGGGCAATCTTCACCGCCCGCTGCGGCGCCGCGAGACCGGACAGGCGCACCTGCGTATCAATGAGCTGAAAAATAATGCGACGTTCAAGTAGAAAACGCGTCACGGCTTCGAACTCATCACAACGAAGGTGGAGGCTGATCGGCGTAAAGTCGCACGCTGTGCCATACAACACCGGCCCCACCAATCCCGGTTCAAACGGTGTCAACAACCTCAGCGCTTTGAGCGCCACGCTGCGCAGATGGACGATATGGGTAGCATGGGCGGTGCCATGGAAAAGCTGCAAGTACGCGATCAGCGCGCGATGCAAATCGAGATTGTCAGGCAGCTCACCATGATGTGCCGCGCCGAGTTCGCGTGCAGCCTTGCGACGCGCGCTGTCAAAACCGTCTGCCTCACCCTCGGCCAGCAGGCGCGCCGCACGGCTCGCGATGTCCGCGCGCCCAATATTCTGACTGTGCTGTCGGCGACCCACGCACTGACGGCCGTTCAGAAAATCTGCTCGGCAGCGGTGCCGCCGGTCTGGTCACCACCCTGCTGGCCCGGCATGAAACCATCCATACTCGTACCGACGCCACCACCACTGGTACCGGGCGTATCGGCCGCGCGGAAGGACTCAAAAATGGCATGCTGATTATTGGCGCCCGCCAAGCGGCCGGTATTCGGATCGATACGCACCGTGACCACGCCGGAAGGTTGCTCCAGCTCGATCTCCGGTGTGTCCGCCAGGGCCATGCGCATATAGTCCATCCATACCGGCAGCGCCGCTTGCGCGCCGGTTTCGCGCTTGCCTAACGGCGCCACGCGATCGAAACCGACCCATACGGTGGTTGCATTGCGGGCGTTGAAGCCCGAAAACCAGGCATCCTTTTGATCGTTGGTGGTTCCCGTCTTGCCGGCGAGGTCTTGACGTTGCAGTTCCCGCGCACGGGTTGCGGTGCCACGTTTGATCACGTCCTGCAGGATGGAGTTCATGATGTAGACGTTCTCTGCATCGACCACCCGGGGCGCGACGTTGGTCGGCGGCGATTGCTGCATGCCGCGCAATGCCTCGATGTCAGCAGGTTCGCCTTCACTATCCAGAGCCACCGCCTCGCATTCACGACACACGGTGGCCGGTGTCGCTTGATACATCTCAACGCCATCGGCCGTCTCAATGCGCTGAACGAAGTAGGGTTCGACCTTGTAGCCGCCGTTGGCCAATACTGCGTAACCGCGCACCAGTTCAAAGGGGGTCACTTCGCCGGTGCCCAGTGCGAGCGACAGATTGGCTGGTAATTGGTTACGGTTGAAACCGTAGCGCTGGGCGAAGTCCAAGGCGTACTTCACGCCAATCGCGCGCAGTAGTCGAATCGACACAAGATTGCGCGATTTGGTCAGCGCTTCGCGCAAACGCATCGGGCCGAAATAATTGCCTGAATAGTTCTCTGGCCGCCACGCGTTCTCGAGGCCCGCAGCCTCGAACACGATGGGCGCATCATTGACAAAGCTCGCGGCGGTGAAACCTTTGTCCAGGGCCGCCGAATAAATGAAGGGTTTAAAATTGGATCCCGGCTGGCGACGCGCCTGCGTCACACGATTAAATTTGCTGTGGTCGAAATCGAGGCCGCCGACCAAGGCCAAGATCTTGCCATCGTTGGGATCTAGGGAGACTAGTGCGCCTTCCACGACGGGTAATTGGGCCAGCGCCCAATAACCGTTTGCAGCGACTGTCCCTGCTTTCTTCGCGTCTGCGTCCGGGGAGATCCATTGCACGCGCACGATGTCGCCGCGCTGCACGATCTCCGCTGCTTTATTCGGCGCCGCACCAATACTGTCTTCCGAGAGATATTTGCGCGCCCACCGCAGACCCTCCCACGGCAAGGTGATTACTCCCGCGATGTCGTGATAGGCCACCACTTGGTGGTCTTGAACGGTCAGGACCAAGGCGGGCTGCAGCCCGGCAGATTCCGGGTATTTGGCCAGCATCTTGTGCCAGGCGGCGGTGTCTTGTTCCTGCGTTGCAAGCACCACTTTGGCCTCGGCGCCTCGGTAACCATGGCGACGGTCGTAGTCGAACAAGCCCGCCTGCAGCGCACCTACCGCGGCATTTTGCAGCGTGCTCGGTACCGTGGTGACCACTCGAAAGCCACTGGTGTAAGCCGCATCACCATATTTGTTGAGCATGAAATCGCGCACCATCTCGGCGATATGTGGTGCCGGCACCTCGACCGCCTGTCCATGCCACTGGGCGTTGACTGGGGCGTCGACCGCCGCCGAATACTGGGTCTGATCGATGTACCCGAGTTTCAGCATGCGGCCCAACACGTAGGTGCGCCGCTCCTGCGCCGCTTCAGGGTCGGCGATGGGATTGTTGCGTGAGGGGGCCTTGGGAAGACCGGCAATCATGGCCATTTGCGCGAGATCCAGCTTATCGATGGTCACGCCGTAATACACCTGTGCCGCAGCTCCAGCGCCATAGGCTCGATGCCCGAGGAAAATCTTATTCAGGTACAACTCAAGAATTTCGTCTTTACTCAGCTCGCTCTCGATGACACACGCCAGTACCACCTCTTTGAGCTTGCGCTCGTAGGTTTTTTCAGGGGACAGAAAAAAGTTGCGCGCCACCTGCATGGTGATGGTGCTGCCACCCTGTTTTTTTTCGTGAGTAGACACCAAGCCGACCACGGCGCGCACTATGGCCATCCAATCGACGCCTGGATGTTCATAAAAGCGATCATCCTCGGCGGCGATGAAAGCTTGTTTCAACAGCGGCGGTACCTCTTGGATTTTGACCGGATTGCGGCGCTTTTCACCAAATTCAGCGATCAAGAGTCCATCACTGGAGAGTACCTTCAACGGTGTCTGCAACCTGACGTCTTTTAATGCCTCAACCGGAGGTAACTGAGGCAGGACGTACCACAGGGTGCCCGCTGCCCCAACAATGCAGACTAGAAGAATCAGTAACAGGCTGTAGAAGGAAAAACGCAACATGTTGGGGATCGGAACCGGCAAACGCCTATATATTATGTATGTTTACTTTAAAAACCCGGCGTAAGATTCGATTTCTATTGGCTTTTATAGAAAATTATTGTTGTTTTTTGGTCGACGGTTGGCTATAGTTATCGCGGATTCTTAAGGTTACGACGTATTTTCGCCAGTTAACTGATTAATTCAAAAGGGAAATATGGTGTCTCTTTTTCGCCGCGCCAATGCACCACTCCTGGGGATCGACATCAGTTCTACGTCGGTCAAACTGCTTGAGCTATCGCGTACCGGCGGCCGGTACCGCGTGGAGAGTTACGCAGTGGAACCGCTGCCGCCCAATTCCGTGGTGGAAAAGAATATAACGGATGCTGAGCTAGTCGGCGAGGCGATACGCCGCGCAGTGGCAAAGAGTGGGGCAAAAACCAAGACGGCGGCGTGCGCGGTTGCCGGCTCCGCCGTCATTACCAAGATCATCACCATGCCCGCCGAGCTCTCCGAAGAGGACATGGAGAGTCAGATTCAAATCGAAGCCGACCAGTACATTCCTTACCCGCTCGAAGAAATCAGCCTGGATTTCCAGGTTTTGCAGCCTTCCGAGCATGAGCCCGACAAAGTTGACGTCATGCTCGCAGCTTCCCGTAGCGACAATGTAGACATTCGCGTTGCGGCACTTGGTGTGGGCGGACTAACGGCGAAAGTAGTGGACGTCGAAGCCTTCGCATTAGAAAACGCTATGAGCCTGTTGGTCGATGGCAACGAGCTCATCGCTGATTCACACGTCGTGGCAGTCATGGACGTTGGTGCTACAACTTCAACTCTGAGCGTGCTTGAAGACTCCAAAATCATTTACACCCGCGAGCAATCGTTTGGTGGCCGCCAGCTCACCGATGAAATCCAGCGCCGCTATGGTCTTTCGTACGAGGAAGCGGGGCTCGCCAAACGCCAGGGTGGACTACCGGACAATTACCAGCCCGAAGTCCTCCAGCCGTTCATGGAGTCGATGGCCCAGGAAGTCAATCGCGCCTTGCAGTTTTTTTATTCGTCAAGCCAAGTCGGCGCGGTGGACCACGTCGTGATAGCCGGTGGGTGCGCATCGATTGAAGGCATCGACAAGCTAATCCAATCGAAGATCGACACCTCCGTGACGGTCGCCAATCCTTTCAAGAACATGTCCGTCTCGTCGCGGGTCAAAGCCGAGGCGCTCGCCAACGACGCGCCAGCCTTGATGATTGCATGCGGGCTAGCATTGAGGAGCTTCGACTAATGCCCCGCGTTAATCTACTCCCTTGGCGCGAAGAACTGCGAAAGCAGAGGCGCACCGAATATTTATCGATGCTTGGCGTTTGTGCGGTCGCTGCGACGGCCATTTGGTTCGCCATCCACCTCTATTTCAATGCGCTCATCGAACAGCAGCAGAACCGCAATAACTTTCTCAACGCCGAAATCAAGCTGCTCGACGTAAAAATCGCCGAAATCAAGCAGCTCGAAAAGGAGAAGGAAAACCTGATCGCGCGCATGAAGGCCATCGAGACACTCCAGACCAGTCGCCCAATCGTTGTGCATTTGTTTGACGAGCTCGTTTCCACACTGCCCGACGGCGTGTATCTGACCTCCCTTATTCAGTCGGGTAACACGGTAACGATTAAAGGGGTCGCACAATCCAATGCACGCGTCTCAAACTACATGCGCAATGTCGAAGCTTCGCAGTGGGTACGGGAACCCAAGCTCTCAATTATTCAATCCAAAACTGAAGACGGTAAGCGTATCGCCGATTTCACCCTGACTCTCCAGCAGACCAAGCCGAAGTCCGACAAGGAAGGCGACGAAGAGGAACAACTCTGATGAAAATGTCGGATCTGCAAAACCTCAGCGTTGAAAACATCGGCAGCTGGCCGGTGCCGGTCAAGGTGGCCGGCGCCTTACTGGTAGCGAGCCTGATCATTGGCCTTGGCTGGTGGAACGACATTGACCCACTACAGAAGCAGCTTACGGAAGAGCAAAAGAAAGAGGGCGACCTCAAGATCGCCTTCGAGGGCAAACAAAAGAAGGCCGCCAACCTGCCTGCGCTGAAGCAACAGCTGGAAGACATCAAGGAGACTTTCGGCGACCTGCTTAAACGTCTACCCAACAAGACCGAGGTCGCCGAACTCCTGGTCGATATTTCCCAACAGGGTCTGGGCGCAGGACTTGAATTCGACCTGTTCAAACCCGGCAGCGAGCAACCTGCAGATTTCTATGTTGAGCTGCCAATCGAAATCCGCGTGATCGGCAATTACCACCAGTTCGGCACCTTCATCAGCGGCATCTCGGACCTGCCGCGTATCGTCACGAGCCACAACATCAAAATCGAACCGACCACCGGAGGCCGGCTCATTCTGCAGACAACTGCAAAAACCTATCGGTATATCGACGAAGAAAGCGAAGGCGAAGGCGGGGGTTCTTAATCATGAAGCCGGGGCTGAAATTCGGAAACGTTCGGATGTGCGCCGCGATCGCGGTACTTGCGCTTACGGGCGGATGCGTGTCGAACGACATTTCCGACCTTGAGAAGTACAAGGAAGAAGTGTTGGCACGCAAAGGTGGCAATATCGAGCCCCTGCCGCCGATCAAACCCTATGAACACTATGTCTACCAAGCACTAGAGCTAGGGCTGCGCGACCCCTTCAAGTCCTTCCTCGAAGAAAAACCCGAAAAGAGTGCAGAAAATAAGGGTATGGACGCTGCTCAACAGAAGTATGTCGACGAGATCCAGACCCACAATCGCGAAGAGCTTGAAAGCTACGAACTCGACGCGATGAGGATGGTAGGCCTGCTTGAGCGGACCGACGACCTATGGGCCATCGTAAAAGATCAGGGTGGTACCGTGCACCGCGTACAGGTTGGCAACTATCTGGGGCGCAACTTCGGCAAGATCACGAATATCCAGGAAGACCGAATCGACGTGCGCGAAATTATCAAGGACGCGCAAGGGCGCTGGCAGGAACGCGCCGCATCACTCGCGTTGTCCGAAGAATAACCCAGACAAGGGGTCGAAAGATGAGCATCAAAACCAACTTCAACACCATCACGAGCAGCCGGCTTGAAGCCGCGCGACGTGGGCGTAACACAGCTCGCAGAACCATTGTCGTCGGCCTACTCGCCCTCACGACAATCATTGCGAGCGCGGCGTCAGCAGGCACGTTAGACAACGTCAGCTATACCTCGCTGCCGGGCAACCGCGTGCAGGTCAAATTGAAGCTTTCGAGTCCTGTCGAGAGTGCGCCTTTAAGCTTTACCATCGACAACCCCGCACGAATCGCCATCGACCTGCCCGGAACAACCTTGAACTTGAAGGACCGCACTAAGCGCATCGGCGTTGGCAACGCCGAAAGCGTCACCGCTGTCGAAGCCGAGAATCGCGCACGCGTCGTGGTAAATCTGGGACGGCTCGTGCCCTACGACATCGTGACCACCGGTGACGTCATTGCGATCACGCTGGAAGGAAACGAAACAAGCCTGGCGACACAGGCACTGCCTAGCGCGCCAACCAGCCAAGCGCCGGTTTCAGCGCCGCAAGCGAGCGTCGCGGGGGCTCCGGCCACGACGATGCCCGGGAACGGCAAAGGCAGTATCCAGGACATCGATTTCCGTCGCGGTGCAAACGGTGAAGCGCAAGTTGTCATCAAGATGTCGGCACCCGACATCGGCATCAATATCGCTCAGCAGGGCGATAACGTTGTGGTCGATTTCGCCGACACCAATCTGCCGGAAAACCTCGATCGCAAGCTTGACGTACTAGATTTCGCGACGCCCGCAAAGGAAATTGACACCTTCCGGGAAGGAAACGGAGCGCGCATGGTGATCAAGCCCACGGGGCTGTATGAGCATCTAGCCTACCAATCGGACAATACCCTGACTATTGAACTGCGCGCACTGACCAAAGAAGAAGAAGTGGAGAACAAAAAGCAGAAATTTGGCTACACAGGCGAGCGATTGTCACTCAATTTCCAGAACATCGAAGTACGGGCTGTATTGCAACTGATCGCAGATTTCACTGAGAAGAACCTGGTCGCCAGTGACACCGTTGGGGGCAACGTCACTCTGCGACTTAAAAACGTGCCATGGGATCAGGCGCTCGATATCATTCTCAAGTCACGTGGGCTCGACAAACGCGAGATCGGCAATGTAATGATGGTGGCGCCGCAGGAAGAGATAGCCAACCGCGAAAAGCTCGAGTTCGAATCGGCGAAGCAGATTGAAGAGCTCGCGCCGCTGCGCACCGAATTCATGCAGATAAACTATGCGAAGGCCTCCGACATATCCTCCCTGCTGAGAGGGAACAACAATAACAACAACAGCGGTGGCAACAACAACAACAGCAATAACAATAACAATAACAATAATAATCGCGGTGGCAATAACCGCGGCGGCAACAACGGCAACCTATTGTCTCCGCGCGGTAATGTTACGGTAGACGATCGCACAAACACTCTAATCGTGCAGGAAACGGCCGACAAACTGACAGAAATCCGTAATGTCGTGAAGGCACTCGACACGCCGGTGCGACAGGTGCTTATCGAATCGCGCATCGTGATTGCCAACGAGGATTTCTCAAAGGATATCGGTGTGCGCTTTGGATACAGTCATTCCGGAAATATCAAAAACGCCAGGCCTAGCCCCAGCGGTAGTGGTGTCTCGTCCGGGTTGAGTTCGTTTCTGGGTGGTGGTATCGAGGGCGACGTGAAGTACCCGCAGACCACATCTTTTCACACTGACGATCTCGAAAACTATATTGTCGATCTGGCTACGTCCGGCCAGGCTGCCAATTTCAAGTATGCCGTAGGAAAACTGGGTAGCTATCTTCTCCAGCTGGAACTGACAGCGATGCAGCAAGAAGGCAAGGGTGAAGTCATCTCTGCTCCGCGCGTGATCACCGCCAATCAACATGAGGCCATCATCGAATCGGGAACCGAAATTCCTTATCTCGAGGCATCATCCAGCGGCGCGACAGCGGTGTCGTTCAAAAAAGCAGTGCTGAGTCTGAAGGTCACCCCGCAGATTACGCCCGACGATCGCTTGATCATGGACCTGGCGGTAAACAAGGATTCGGTGGGGCAGGTATTTGCCGGCATCCCCAGTATCGATACCAACGAATTGAATACCCAGGTGTTGGTCGACGACGGGGATACCGTAGTGCTCGGCGGCATCTTTGAGTCGGAGAATCGTGATGACAAGACCAGCGTGCCGTGGTTTGGCGACCTGCCCTACCTCGGCCGCTTGTTCAAACGTACCGAGAACACTGCAAGCAAGCAGGAGTTGCTGGTGTTCGTAACACCGAAGATCATCAAAGAGACCCTCTCGCTGTCGAAGCGCTAAGTCGTAGACAGCTGCTATTATTAAAAGCGGGAGCGTCGGCTCCCGCTTTTTTTTGCTGGAGCGACGTTGGCCATGTGCAGACGCACACTAAGCTGAACAATCATGTCCAGTGTCTCGCGCATTTTTCTGGTCGGTCCTATGGGCGCGGGCAAGACTACGATTGGTAGCCAGCTGGCGCGCATCCTTAAGCTCAGCTTCATCGATTCGGATCACGAAATTGAGCACCGCACCGGCGCTAGCGTGGCGCTCATATTCGATGTCGAAGGAGAAGCGGGCTTTCGCGAGCGCGAAACCCGCCTGATCGATGAACTAAGTCTGCGTGATGGCATCGTGCTGGCAACGGGCGGAGGTGCGGTGCTGGCAACGGAAAATCGCCAAAGGCTCCGCGAGAGAGGATTTGTTGTGTATCTCAAGAGTCCCGTCGATAAACTCGTCGAGCGAACCCGGTTCGATGCCAATCGACCGCTGCTACGCACTACTAACCCGGCGGCTACCCTACGCACCATTGTTGAGACGCGTGAGCCGCTATACCAGGAAGTTGCACACCTGGTCATTGATACGGGCAAACTTTCAGTGAAGCAAGTAATCAAGAAGATAACGAGTAATCTGCCTTGACTACCGTGCTTCGAGTCGAGCTAGGGGCGCGCAGCTACCCCATCCACATCGGGGCGGGCTTGCTTGATGACCGCGCCTTGTTCGACGCGTTGGTCAAAGCAGAGCAGGTAATGGTGCTCTCAAACGAGGTCGTGGCACCGCTTTATCTGCAGCGTGTGTGCAGTCATTTCAGCATGCGTCGCTGCGAAACCCTGGTACTGCCCGACGGAGAGACCTATAAGACCTTAGATTCGTTTGGCAAAGTGATGGGCTTCATGCTGGAGAAGCGCCTCGAACGTGGCACCCTGCTGGTCGCTCTGGGCGGCGGGGTGATTGGCGATCTGGGCGGCTTCGCGGCTGCGTGCTATCAGCGCGGTATCGATTTTCTCCAGGTCCCGACCACATTGCTTGCCCAGGTCGATTCGTCTGTTGGAGGAAAAACCGCGGTCAATCACCCGTTGGGCAAAAATATGGTTGGCGCTTTTCATCAGCCGATCGCCGTCGTCGCGGACACTGCGACCCTGGATACACTTCCTGCGCGTGAACTACACGCAGGGCTTGCCGAAGTCATCAAGTACGGGCTGATCCGAGATCGTGATTTTTTCGAGTGGCTGGAAGCCAATCTCGATGCCTTGCTTACGCGTCAGCCAGACGTGTTGGCAGAAGCGGTGCGTCGCTCCTGCCAGAACAAGGCTGACGTAGTGGCGGCGGATGAACGAGAAACCGGTGAGAGAGCGACGCTGAACCTCGGACACACATTTGGCCATGCCATCGAAACGGCCAGTGGTTATGGCAACTGGCTGCACGGCGAAGCGGTCGCGGCAGGCATGTGCATGGCAGCGCGGCTGTCAGCGCGCTGCGGGTGGTTAGGCAAGGCAGAGTTGGATCGGATTACCACCATCCTGGCGCGCGCGCACTTGCCAACCGTGCCTCCGCCCGCCATATCTCCCAGCCGTTTTCGTGAGCTTATGTTGCTCGACAAGAAGAATGTCGGCGGCAGAATACGTTTGGTGTTATTGCGCGCACTGGGGCAGTCCTTGGTCACCCGTGATTATGACGATGCCCTGCTGGAGGCTGAACTCTGCGGGGCACCCGCGCCCTGAGATGACGCCGCGGACCACATTTGACTTACATACGCGCAACGATCAGATGAGTCACGATCTGGCGCCTTACGCCGTAGATGGACGCCAGTCACGCGGCCGGCGCGTGCCAGAGTCGCCGCCGGCCTGGCGCAATGAATTCCAACGGGATCGCGATAGGGTTATACATTCATCGGCTTTTCGTCGCCTGGAATACAAGACCCAAGTTTTTGTTAATCACGAAGGCGACATGTTTCGCACCCGCCTAACGCATTCACTGGAAGTTGCCCAGGTAGCGCGCACGATCGCCCGCGCCTTGCACCTAAACGAGGATCTGACCGAGGCGATCGCCTTGGCCCACGATCTTGGACACACACCTTTTGGCCATGCTGGCCAGGCAGCACTGAATCGCTGCATGCAACCCTATGGCGGGTTTGAGCACAACTTTCATTCGTTGCGCGTTGTCGATGAACTCGAACGGCGATATGCCGCATTCGACGGACTCAATCTCTTATTCGAGACTCGCGAGGGCATTTTAAAACACTGTAGCGTGGTGCGAGCGCCGAGCTTGGGCATGGTAGGCGAACGGTTTCTAAATCGCCGGCAAGCTTCGCTGGAAGCGCAAGTCGCCAACGTCGCTGACGAAATTGCCTATAATCACCACGATATCGACGATGGTCTGCGTTCCGGGATTCTGTCGATGGAGGCCATATGCGAACATCGCGGCTTCCGCGAGGCCCTGGAAACCAGTCGCGCCGACGCACCTGCGCTGGCCGGAAAGCGACTGACCTATACCGCGATTCGACACATGCTGGGGGCGTTTGTCGCCGATTTGATCAACGCTACCCGCGAACGGCTGGACAAATGCAAGCCTTGCAGTGTTGATGACGTGCGCGACCAAAGTAACCCGCTGGCCGATTTCTCAGTGGACATGCGAGAGGAACACTTACGTTTGAAACGCCTGCTCCACCAAAAGCTTTACGACGACCCCGCCGTGAGGCGCATCGCGGAACGTGTGCAATCCTTGGTGAGCGATTTGTTCCAGGCCTACATGACCGATCCGGGGCTGATGCCTGATGGTGATACCTTGGGGCGTGAGCCGGATTTGACGATCCGTGCACAGGCTGTGAGCGACTACATCGCTGGCATGACAGATCGCTTTGCTGTTGCAGAACATGGGCGCGTTTTTGGTACCCTCGCTATTGGCGAAGGGCAAGGCGGGCTCAAGGCGTGCGCGGACACATTTGAATAGTGCGTACCCGTGATGGATGACAGCCCGGCAGCGCCGCACCGGCAAGCGCCCTATCTGACCACTCCGGCAATACGTCAGCGTCTTGACCTGCTTGGCCACCTGCTCGAATTCGGCCACCAGATGGTCGTGATTCAGGGCGACAGCGGCAGTGGGCGTAGCCGAATGCTGCGCGTCATTACTGAGCAGACGCGAGCCAACTGGCGGGTCATCCAGTGTGATGGAGCCGCGATCCGCACTGCGCCAGCGTTGTTGGAGGCGCTAACGACAGCGCTGGAGCTGGGTGAGCTGGATGCGGGCGTCGAAGATCTCCGCGCACGCCTCGCCGAGATCGAACTCGGCGGACAACTCTGCATTCTGACCCTCGATAACGCGGAAAACCTCGACGATGGCGCCCGCGCCATGTTGTTTTCGCTCGCCTATAGCGAACACCAACGGGGCGACCTGCGAGTCGTCATCGCAGGCGATGCCTACGACGACTTCGGCGAGCAGTTGCAGTCGGTCGCTCCTGGGGGTGCGGTAATTCACATCGTCGATGTGCCGGCGCTGGATACTGAAACTCTAAAAACCCTGGCCCTGAGCGTACTGCCGGCCGCCGCAATAGACTCACGGCTTGACGACGGACTGGATCTCGATCAATTGGCCCTTGCGGCCGAGGGCAATCCGGGCCGGATGCTAGCCAGCTTGCAAGGTGGCCAACCCACGCCTATTCACCCCGGCGTGCGTGCCGCCAACGCGGCGCGGGCGATGGGCGGCGCCTTGCGCGGCTTCAACGTTCGGAAGTACACCGTTGTGCTGGCGGCGGCGGTATTTGCACTTGTTGTGGTTGCGGTCGGCACCCTGCTCGCGTCGCGCCACAGCGAAAACACGACACCAGGGACGGTCGAAATCACCCTGCCCTCGCCCAGCGCACAAAGCCCGGCAGTCCCCCCGGCGATCAACCTCCCTGCCGCACCGCCCGACACCGTTGTAAACCAGGCGCCTGCTCGTGCTGAGCCTGAACCGCCCGCGACGACGATTCCAACGGCGCCGGTCAATGAGCGCGATGCGCCAACACCAGAGGCACCGGTTGCAACCGTCACCGAAGAGCCCGACGCGACGCCCGCGCCCGTTGCTGCTGGCCCCGAGTCCCAACTGCCATTGCCAACACCGGCGCCTAGCGAAACCGCGCCCACCCCATCATCCGCCCCCACCGAGACGGCCCCATCCCCCGGGTCGCTCCCTAAGCCGACCGCGGGCAAACCATCTGCCGAACGGGTCGTTGTGTCCAATCGCAGCGCAAAACCTGTCGCGAAAAAAGCGCTGGCTGCTCAGGACGAGACGCTCTATTCGACCAAGTGGCTAAAACGGCAAAAACCCGAACACTACGTGATCCAGTTGTTTGGTAGTCGTGATCGCGCTGCCACGACCCGCTTTATTCGCGTCCACGGTCTAGCCGAGAAGGCCACCGTGTTAGAGGTCAAACTCAAACAAGCGCCCTGGTTCGTGGTCGTGACGGGTCTGTATACCACTCGCGCTGCCGCCAATTCCGCCATTCAGGCGATGCCTGCGCCTCTGGCCAGACAGAAGCCCTGGCCGCGCGCCGTTTCGACGCTTAAATAGCGATCATTTCTGGTCTAGAGCGAGCGCCGATTCATACCGTCTTTCGGGTGGCAGTCTGCGCGCATGCAGCCTATAATCGCCGTCCTTTTGCGCGCGTAATCGCGTCATTTTTAAGGCTCATACCCCGGAGGCACTCGTAGGGATGAATTCTGCTCGCACTCGATATCCGCGGACCGGCGGCCCAGCGGGCGGGCTGTACGATGCGTCTCATGAGCACGATTCATGCGGAGTCGGCTTTGTTGCCGACATGAAGGGGCGCAAATCCCACGGCATCATCCGGCAGGCGCTGACCATCCTCGCCAACCTTGAGCACCGCGGCGCTTGTGGCTGTGAAGAAAACACGGGCGACGGTGCTGGCATCCTGATCCAGATGCCAGACGCTTTCCTGCGCCCAAACTGTGCCGCGTTGGGTTTCGAACTCCCCGCCGTAGGATATTACGGTGCCGGCTTGGTGTTCCTGCCACGGAACACCGCGGATGCCGAGTTTTGTGTGGCGCAATTCGAGCGCGTCATCGAAGAAGAAGGCCAGCAGCTGCTCGGCTGGCGCGAGGTGCCCAGCGACAACTCCATGATCGGCCCGACTGCGCGCTCCGGCGAGCCTGCTTTCCGCCAGCTATTCATTGCGCGCAGCAGTGACATTGCCACCGCTGAGGCTTTCGAACGCAAGCTGTACGTGATTCGCAAACGGGTCGAGCACGCTGTCTGGGACAGCGGCATTGAAGAAAAAGCGCTGTTTTACGTCACCAGCCTGTCCTACCGCACTTTCATCTATAAGGGCATGCTGAACGCTGACCAGGTAGCCAAGGTCTTCCCGGATTTGTGCGACCAACGCATGGACAGCGCCCTGGCACTCGTCCATCAGCGCTTTTCGACCAACACTTTCCCATCGTGGCCGCTGTCACATCCGTTCCGGTTCATCGCTCACAACGGTGAGATCAATACTTTGCGCGGCAACATCAACTGGATGCGTGCGCGCGAGGCACTGTGCAGTTCGGACCTCTTCGGCGAAGACCTGCAGAAGCTCTTCCCGATCGTGTTGGAAGGCAATTCTGATTCGGCCAGCTTCGACCAAGTGCTTGAGTTCCTGCACATGGCCGGCCGCCCGCTGCCGTTAGCCGTCTTGATGATGATCCCGGAGGCCTGGAGCGGCCACGAGTCCATGGACGCCAAGCGCAAGGCCTTTTACGAATATCACGGCAGCTTAATGGAGCCCTGGGATGGCCCGGCTTCTATCGCTTTTACCGATGGCACGGTCATCGGTGCGGTACTCGACCGAAACGGGTTGCGTCCGTCCCGTTACTACGTGACCAAAGACGGTCTGGTGGTGATGGCCTCCGAAGTCGGCGTGCTGGACATTCCGCCGGAGAATATTGCGATCAAGGGTCGTCTGCATCCGGGACGCATTTTCCTGGTCGACACCCAAGCGGGTCGCATCGTTGAAGATGCGGAACTCAAGCAGCAGTACATCGACATGTTCCCCTATGGAGACTGGCTGCAGCGCAATCAGATCTCCATCGATGATCTGCCTGAACCGACCAATGTCCATGTGCCGGATCACGCCACCGTCCTGCAACGTCAGCAGGCTTTTGGCTACACCCACGAGGATTTGCGTCTCCTGATGCAACCGATGGCCTTGACCGGCAACGAAGCGATGGGCTCGATGGGTACTGACGCAGCGCTGGCGGTCCTCTCCAACCGGTCGCGCCTGTTATACGACTACTTCAAGCAGTTGTTTGCACAGGTCACCAACCCACCGCTGGATGGCATCCGTGAAGAGCTGGTGACCCAACTCTCAACGCCCATCGGTCCGGAGAGCAACCTGCTTGCGCCGAGTGAATCGAGCTGCCGCCAGATCAAGCTCAGTGCCCCGGTCATCGACAATCACGATCTCGAAAAGCTGCGTAACATCTCGGCACTCAGCTTCCGGACCACGACGATTCCGACCATCTATCCCGTGGCCGCCGGCGCCGAAGGTTTGGAGCAAGCGTTAGCTGCGGTCTGTGCGGCGGCCGATGCTGCGGTTGATGCCGGCCACGCGTTCATCATTTTGTCCGATCGTGGCGTCGATCGCGACCATGCCGCCATTCCGGCCGCGTTGGCCACCGCCGGTGTCCACCATCATCTGGTCCGCAATGGTCGACGCATCAAAGTCGGACTCGTCATCGAGTCGGGTGAACCACGGGAAGTGCACCATTTTGCGGTGCTGCTTGGCTATGGTGCAGGCGCGATCAATCCGTATCTCGCACTTGAAACGCTCGATGACATGCTGCGCCAGCGCATCCTGACCACCAATGCCAAGACTCGCTACGAAGGGGAAAGTGATCACGACACTGCGGTGCGCCTGTATCTTAAGGCGGTTAATAAGGGCCTGCTCAAGGTCATGTCCAAGATGGGCATCTCAACTGTGCAGTCGTATCGCGGTGCGCAGATTTTTGAGGCGGTAGGTCTCGACAAGGCCTTCGTCGATCGGTATTTCACCTGGACGGCATCGCGCATCGGCGGCGTTGGTATGGAGGTTATTGAGCGCGAAGTAGCGCTGCGGCACCACGACGCCTTTCCTGATCGTGTGGTTAAAAAACCAGATCTAGCCTGGGGTGGTGAATACCAGTGGCGTCGCGATGGCGAATACCATTTATTCAACCCCGATACCGTGTTCAAACTCCAGCACGCCACTCGCTCGGGTCAATACAAGGTATTCAAGGAATACACCCGGCTAGTGGATGATCAGAGCGAACATCGCGCCACACTGCGCGGATTGTTTCGCTTCAAAAAGGTCGCCAAGCCCGTTGCGCTGGACGAAGTCGAGTCCGTTGACACGATTATGAAGCGCTTCTCGACTGGCGCGATGTCCTATGGCTCGATCAGCGCAGAAGCCCACGAGACACTCGCCATCGCCATGAACCGTCTCGGCGGTCGCTCCAATACCGGCGAGGGCGGCGAAGATCCAGAGCGTTACACCCCAGACGCCAACGGCGATCTGCGCCGCAGCGCGATTAAGCAGGTGGCCTCGGGTCGATTCGGTGTGACCAGCGAATACCTGGTCAATGCCGACGATCTGCAGATCAAGATGGCGCAGGGTGCCAAGCCGGGTGAAGGTGGCCAGTTGCCTGGCAACAAGGTCTATCCATGGATTGCAAAAACCCGCCATTCAACCCCGGGGGTCGGGCTGATTTCGCCACCGCCCCACCACGATATCTATTCGATCGAAGATCTCGCTCAGTTGATCCACGATTTGAAAAATTCGAATCCGGTCGCGCGCGTGCACGTGAAGCTGGTCGCCGAAGTTGGGGTCGGCACCGTCGCAGCGGGCGTAGCCAAAGCCCATGCCGACGTGGTGTTGATCTCGGGTTATGACGGCGGTACCGGTGCGTCGCCGGTAACCTCGCTCAAACACGCGGGCGTTCCATGGGAGCTTGGTTTGGCCGAAACCCAGCAGGTGCTGGTGGCCAATCAACTGCGCGATCGCATCGTGGTGCAGGTCGACGGCCAGTTGAAGAGTGGCCGCGACTGCATCGTCGCCGCCATGCTCGGTGCCGAGGAATTCGGCTTTGCGACCGCGCCGCTGGTGGTGATGGGCTGCGTCATGATGCGCGTGTGCCATCTCAACACCTGCCCGGTTGGCATCGCGACCCAGGACAAGCGGCTGCGCGCTAAATTTAGTGGCCAGCCGGAGTTTGTCGAGAATTTTTTCCGCTACATCGCCGAAGAAATGCGCGAATACATGGCTGAGCTCGGGGTGCGCACCATCGATGAACTGATTGGTCGGGTTGACTTGCTCGACGTCGAACCAGCGCTTGATCATTGGAAGGCTCGCGGCCTCGATCTCTCACAGATCCTCTATCAGCCGACCCCTGCGCCGGGAGTCGCCATTCGTCACATGCGCGAACAGGATCACGGGCTCGACAAGTCGCTCGATCGCACCACCATCGTGCCGCTGTGCAAGGACGCTTTGGAATTTGGTCGATCCGTCGAAGCGACCATCGCCATCCGCAACGTCAATCGCACTGTCGGCACCATCCTCGGTTACGAGATCACCCGCCGCTACGGTGGCGCAGGTCTGCCTGACAACACCATCAAGCTGCACTTCAACGGTTCGGCGGGCCAGAGTTTCGGCGCGTTTGTGCCACGGGGCGTCAGCATGACCCTCGAAGGTGACGCCAATGATTATGTTGGTAAGGGCTTGTCGGGTGCGCGCATCGTCGCCTATCCACCGCGTCAGGCGAGCTTTACACCTGAGGCCAATATATTGATTGGCAACGTTGCCCTCTACGGAGCGACCACTGGAGAGGCTTATTTCCGCGGCATCGCCGGCGAGCGTTTTGCGGTGCGCAATAGCGGCGCCGATGCGGTCGTCGAGGGTGTGGGCGATCACGGTTGCGAATACATGACCGGCGGTCACGTCGTCATTATCGGTGCCACTGGACGCAACTTTGCTGCCGGCATGTCCGGCGGCGAAGCCTACATCTACGATCCGCAAGGCCTGTTTCCTGCGCGCTGCAATACCGAGATGGTTGACCTCGAAAAACTCGTCAGCGAAGTCGATGAAGATCTGGTGCGGCGCCTGCTCACCAACCATGTGCAATACACCCACAGCACCGTTGCACGGGACATTCTCGCGCGCTGGAACGTCAACAAAACAAAATTCGTCAAGGTCATGCCGAAGGACTACAAGATAATCCTCGCCGCTATCGAAACCGCGCGCCGTACCGGTATTCCCGAAGAACAGGCGATCATGGAAGCGGCTCATGGCTAAGCCGACTGGATTTCTCGAAGAAAAGCGCGCGAAGCAGCCTTATCGGGCCGTCAGCGAACGCCTCAGTGATTTTCGCCAGGTCATGGCACCGTTCGCACCCGAGCCGCTCAACAAACAAGCCGCGCGCTGCATGGATTGCGGCATTCCGTTCTGCCACCAGGGCTGCCCGCTCGGTAATCTGATTCCGGACTGGAATGATCTCGTTTATCGAGAACGCTGGGACGAAGCGATCGAGCGCCTGCACGCGACCAATAACTTTCCTGAGTTCACCGGTACCCTGTGTCCGGCACCTTGCGAAGGATCTTGCGTCCTGGGTATCAACGACGATGCGGTAACGATCAAAGCCGTTGAACTCGCGATCATCGACCGCGCTTTTGACGAAGGATGGGTCAAGCCCCTGCCGCCTGCCAGCGAAACGGGCAAGTCCGTGGCGGTGGTCGGCTCCGGCCCGGCGGGTCTCGCTGCCGCTCAACAACTGCGTCGTGCGGGCCATAAAGTCACGGTCTTCGAGCGCGCCGATCGCATCGGCGGGTTGTTGCGCTATGGCATTCCCGAATTCAAGATGGAAAAGAGTGCTCGATCGTCGTCTGGAGCAAATGCGCGCTGAGGGCGTCGAATTCCGCGTTAAGGCCAACGTCGGCGTCGACGTTACGGTCGCACAGCTGAAACGCGATTTCTCTGCGGTGCTGCTGACCGGCGGTGCGACGGTGGCGCGCGATCTGCCCGTGCCGGGGCGCGAGTTAAAGGGCATCTACCAGGCGATGGAGTTCCTGACGCTGCAGAATCGCCGCTGCGAGGGTGACCAAATCGCCGATAGCGATTTCATCTCGGCCAAGGACAAACACGTTGTCATCATCGGGGGTGGCGACACCGGCGCCGATTGCCTGGGCACTTCGCACCGTCAGGGCGCAAAGTCTGTGTCCAGTCTCGAAATCATGCCCCAGCCGCCTGGTACCCGTGGCACAGATAACCCGTGGCCGGAATGGCCACGCATCTACCGTATTGCTTCTGCCCACGAAGAAGGTGGCCAGCGCCTGTACGCAGTCTCGACCAAGCGCTTTGTGGATAACGGCCAGGGCGAGGTCCGAGCCCTCGAACTGATCAACGTCGAATTGAAAACCGTCGATGGTCGCCTGCAAGTCGTCGAAATCCCCGGCACCATTCAAGAGCTGCCGGCCGATCTGGTCTTACTCGCGATGGGCTTCGTCGGTGCGGAGCGCGCGGACCTGCTGGATAAACTTGGCGTCACGATAACTGAGCGCGGTAACGTCAAACGTGATGCGAAGTGGATGACCTCCGTCGACGGTGTATTCACCGCCGGCGATATACAGCGTGGCCAATCCCTGATCGTGTGGGCTATTGCTGAAGGTCGTGCCGCCGCGGCTTCGATGGACAGCTATTTGATGGGCGCCAGCGATTTGCCGGCGCCGCTTCCTTAAGTGGGGTCAGCGCCGCTGGCCTCGACGGCATTACGCAACGATCGAGTGCTGCGTGTGCTGCGTGGTGAGCCGGTCGATTGCACGCCGGTCTGGGTGATGCGTCAGGCCGGACGCTATCTACCCGAGTACCGCCAAACTCGCCAACGGGCCGGCGACTTTCTGACCCTGTGCAAAACTCCCGAGCTGGCCTGCGAAGTCACTCTGCAGCCACTGCGACGCTTTGCGCTCGATGCGGCCATTCTGTTTTCCGACATCCTCACCATCCCCGATGCGATGGGCTTGGGTCTCAGTCTTGAAGAAGGGCTGGGCCCACGCTTTGCGCGGCCGTTGCGCAGTGGAGCGGATATCGACGCGCTGCCGCTCCCTGACCCCAGCGGCGCGCTGCGCTATGTGACCGATGCGGTGCGACTCGTAAAACGTGAACTCGCGGGTAGCGTGCCACTGATTGGCTTTGCTGGCAGCCCTTGGACGCTTGCCACCTATATGGTGGAAGGTCAGAGCAGTCGCGAGTTCTCCCGCATCAAGGGCCTCATCTACAACGATCCGCCAGCCGCCCACCGCCTGCTCGAAAAACTTGCACGAGCGACAACCGACTACCTGTGTGCCCAGATCGACGCCGGCGTCGATCTCGTCATGCTCTTCGATACCTGGGGTGGAGCTTTATCTCACGCGGCCTTTCATAGTTTCTCCTTGCCCTACATGCAGGAGATTCTGGCCGGTCTACCGAGCGGCGTGCCGACTATCGTTTTTACCAAGGGTGGCGGACCGTGGCTGGAATCGATCGCTGCGACTGGCTGTTCCGGGGTAGGCCTCGACTGGACGGTCGATATCGGCGCCGTCAGGCAGCGCCTCGGTGAGGGTATCGCCCTGCAAGGCAATCTCGACCCCGCGGTGATGCTGACCTGCCCCGCTGTCGTGGCAACAGAAACCCGGCGCATTATCGATGCGATGGGTGCCGGCGGCCGCCATATCTTTAACCTCGGCCATGGCATAACCCCTGAGGTACCACCCGAGCACGTAAGCGTGCTCGTCGACACGGTTCACGAGCACAGCCGCAACTATCACGTTGCGTAACGCTTGTTGCGCCCTCGCTGTTGGCGAACGTCGGGTGCACCACAGTTCGGCGGCACATGGCCTGCTAGGCTTGGCACCTCTCAACGGCCAAAAACCTAGGGCAGTAGGACACCATATACTTATATATATGAAACAATTACTGCACTATACTTCAGCTAGTTTCGAGATAAAGGATGGGGATGCCGTGAGTACCCATGGGCGACTGAATACTTTTCTGGTGCTGCTCGTACTGAGCAGCGCAGCGACGGCCGACGGTGTGACCGATCAGGCCCGCGCCTTGCTGAACAGCCAACAGGCAGCAAGCGCCTATGAGCTGCTGGCGCCGCTCGGGGACGAACGTGCCGGTGATCCCGATTTCGACTATCTGTTGGGCATCGCCGCACTCGACAGCGGACGCCCTGGACTAGCGGTGTTTGCCCTTGAGCGCGTGCTCGCGGTACGGCCCGACGACGCATTGGCGCGGGCCGAGATCGCGCGGGCGTACTTCGCGTTGTCCGAGTTTCAAACTTCGCGCCAGGAATTCGAGAATGCCAGAGCCAGTGGCGAAGTGCCGGCCGCTGCCCGCACGACCATGGACAAATACCTTTCCCTGATCGATCGCGCGCAACGCGGCACGCAACGGGTCAGTGGTTACCTCGGTTTCAGCACTGGGTATGACAGCAACCTCAATTCTGGTACCGATCAGACCACGATCGCGATCCCCGTGCTGGGCAATCTACCGTTCCAACTGGACGACAAAGCAAGCGCCCATGACAACGCCTTCGCGACCATCGCCGGGGGCCTCAACGTCTTGCATCCCCTGAACAAGAACTGGGCCGCAATCGGTGGCACGCGCGCTTATTATCGTGGCACGGAGTCGCCGTTTTCGACCGCCGACACCTATCTCTACGGCGGCGTGCGCGGTAGCTATGGCAAACACGAAATGGTCTTCGCTGCGCAGGGTGAGAATTTCACTGTCGATGCACAAAGCCTCCGCTACGTCTTTGGCGGCTACGCGCAATGGAGCTATGCACCGGACGACAAGAGCCGCTTCAGCCTGTCTTTCCAGGGCAACAAGATTAATTATCCCGACGTGAGTCAACGTAATGCGGCGCGCTATGTCACTTCTGCCAGCTATCTGCGTGCCTTACCGGGCAAGCTTGAACCGCTGGTCTACGTCGGCATTTATGGTGGTGTAGAAGACGAGGTCAATGGCTCACTACCGCAGTTTGGTCACGATCTTTATGGTGGGCGTATCGGCGGCAGCATCGGCCTCATGCCTCACCTGCGCGGCTTTTTGAGTCTTTCAATGGAGCAGCGCGATTTCCACGGTCGTGACCCGATTTTTCTGCGCACTCGCGACGACACGCAGTACATCGTGTCCGGCGGTGCCGAATACAAGTTCTGCGAGAACTGGTTGCTGCGACCTAACGTCAGTTATACCGCCAACGATTCCAACCTTCCGATCAACAACTTCGACCGCGTCGTGGTTGGCGTCGACGTGACGATGCAGTTCTGAAGCCGAGCGCAAGTTAAGGAGCAATCCACGTGAACACAGCTGACATATTCAAGCCTCGCCCCTTGGCCTTCGCGATTGCCGTCGCACTGGGCAGCGTGCCGGCGTCGAGCTTCGCCGCTGCGGGCCGCGTGCAATTTGCCTTTGGCCAGGTGTCGGTGCAGGACACCAGTGGTGGCAACAGCCCGGCGAAGAAGGGCCAGGACGTCAATCCTGGTGACACCATTGTCACCGAGAGGGGCCGTGTGCAGCTCAAGTTCACCGACGGCAGTTTGGTGTCCCTGCAACCACAATCGAGCTTCAAGATCGACGATTACAACTACGCGGGTGCCGATGACGGCAGCGAACGCAGCTTCTTCAGCCTGTTCCGCGGCGGTCTGCGCACCATTACCGGTGTCATCGGTCACCGCAATCGAGACACCTATCGTGTTACTACGCCGGTGGCGACTATCGGCATCCGTGGCACGGAATACCTCTTAAGCCTCGACGATAACGGCGCCAACTTGACTGTCGGCGAAGGCGCCATCTCAATCTTGAACGATGCCGGCCCTGGCGGTCTGAGCAATGGGCAGAGCGGTGTGATTGC
>JANOXY010000151.1:0-34624 GCA_031418675.1 Pseudomonadota bacterium | reverse complement strand
CCAGGGCCACATTTACGGGCCCGCCCAAGCGGGCCGAAAACAAATCTATCAACCTTATCCCACCCTGGGTTTTTCACGCGGCCATGCCCCACCCCCGGGCGGGGCCGCGCGGCTGCCGCGGCGCCTCGGCCCTGGTTCAGGCGTGTTTCGGTTTGCCGATGACGATGTGGCGCGTGCCCTTCACGCCGCGGCGCGCATTCATTTCTTTGGCTAAGGCCGAAGCATGGGTCAGGACCGCTTCTTTACTGCCGATATGAAAGCCAGTGATGGGCGCATAACCACCCTCAATGACATAGCGGTAGCCGCTCGGACCCGCCTGATCCAGCTTGCACTTCTCGAGCTTGGTGACGTGGTAGATGGCTGGTGGCGTACCCGGGACGCTGTCCAGCTTGGCCTCGTCAATCTTTATTACTGCACTCATGCTTGCTCTCCATTTACGGCGCACCACGCGGCGACTTCGAGGAACCGAAGTCGATGGCAGTACGGAAACGCCCACGCTAGCCGCGCGGGCAGGCATGCGGCACGAAGCCGACTGGTGCGGGGTGAGATTCAGTTCAAAAAAGGCAAGCTCAATTAGGTGAGTTTGGGCACTTCTTCTTGTATATCTTTCGACTCCCCTGCGGCCTGAACACTAACACGCGAAAGCAGGGTCGGCCAGCACGGAAAACGCGTTGTGGGGCAGCCACAGCTGCGCCACAACTACTAGGCATTTACACCACGTCAGCGTCCTTTACGAAGGCATCCAAGACGTTTTGTGTAAGACGCGCCACGTCGTTACGCCCATTGTTCCAGGGCAAAGCCTGGCCCCAGGCGATCGAGCCGGTGGAGAACACCGCCCCGCCATTGCGGCATTTGAACAGCGTCATGTCAGCACGCACCTGGAAGTCCTGGGTGCCGCCCATGCCCGGCAGGTTGAACATCACTTCTTCGCCGACGTGGGGATAGTTATCCGAATGGCCGCTCGAACAGGCCAGCAGGAAGGTGTCGGGCGGGGTGCCCCACATCAAGTCATAACGATCAAGCTCCAGGCCGGCGGCTCCACCCAGCGCTAACCCTTGGCTGCCAAACTCCTCGCCTACCCCATCGAATATCCACGACACCCGACTGTCGTAGGAATCGGGCAGGCGTCGATAGGGCTTGCTCTCGTCCATACCTTCGCTGGTGAAGCCCACGCCCATGGATTTCTGGGGCGCGCGGCCGCGGTCGCGCCAGATCCCGCTCTTTTCGCCGGTCGACGCCAAGTAGTACTCACCGGGCGCGGCCTGCCAGGCACGCGAACCTGAGTTGAGCTTGCGCACTTCCATGCACCAGGGTTCGTCCGGGCGGAAGCCCACCACCCAGTAATAACCATTGGCGCCCAGGTACATGACGCGCCCACCACCGGCCAGATAGGTGTCGGTGGCATCCATCATGCGCTCCGAGTAGTACTCGGAGTGGGTGCCGTTGATGATGACTTTATAGGGGGCGAGCAGAGCCGCGCCCTCGCGGTCGAGGTCTTCATCGGTAATCACATCAAAATCGTGGCCACACTGGGACAACCACCAGACGATGGAAAGATCGGCCGCGAACTGCCAGGGCACCCCTGTGGCTGCCATACGATGACGTGGACGCAGGCCCATGATCGGCCGCCGGTAAGAGACGTGGCAAACGCCGGCGCCGTCGGCATGGTGGTCGTAGGTTGACGCGCCAAACTCAGGATGCTGGCCGAGCAGATAGTCGTCGTCGTGCAGAATCAGGCCGTGGCCGGTGATGGCTTCGACCGGCCCCGGATCTCCCAGTACAAAACGCTCATTGGCATAAGCAAGATAACTAGCGGTCGGCATCAGCATGGCGACTTTGGCCTGGGCGGTGGTCGGTCGCACAAAAAACACGATGTGATCTTCGACATTTCCCGCCGTGAGACGGGCAGCATAAACGCCGCTTTTCAGATCCAAAGGTAGCGTCCAGCGCAAGCTCGGTTGCCAGCGGCAGTCGATAATCGCGTCGTCGTTAAAATAGATCCCGCCGTATTGCTCGGGCGCGAGGCGGAAGCAGTCATCCTTGCCGCGCCAGTTATAGCCCGTCATGGCCCGCACCGGGCGGTTGTAACCTTGCCCGTGCAGGCCATGGGGGCCCACATCGACCACCCGATCGCCGATGCCATTGTCGGTATATCCAACCGTCGTATCCCAGTACGCGATGGTGCCGGTGGCCTGCGGCGCGTGCCCTTCGCGCAGGCGTATCAGTTCAGTGAGCCCGAGTGCACCGGCCTGCACACCGGGCCGGTCAATTTTGCCGTTGAACAGGCCAGTCACGCAGCGCCCATGGCCAGGCTTTTCGTCGTAGTAACCGCCCAAGAGCAGATCCGTCTGCGCCGCTTGCGGCGTCAAGGCCAACACCCCCGCTACCCGTGTACCGTCGTCCAGTTCCAATAGCGGGCTCAAGTGGCTGTTGTAGGCGTTCACCACCGCTTCCTGATAAAGCTCGACGGTGCCACGCTCGGCGTCGTAAGACGCTGCCACGAAGTACCACAGGCGTGGCGCCAGCGGCCGTGCGCCCGCGACTTCGTGCACCGCCTGGCCATCACCTGCCCAGAACGACAGACAACCCGCGTCGTTAATACCGAGGCCATAGCCGCGCTGACCCGCAGCATCAAACTGTGCGACCAGGCCCTGACGGCCCTTGCCGGGCGTGGTCGGCCACGCAAAAGCATGGACCGTAAAACTTCCCTCAGGCAGCAGTCGCCCATCGCGGTCCGCCACCTGCACAAAATTGCCGACCTGGGTAAATTGCGTCTGCAGCGCGAGCACGCCGTTCATGCTGGCCGCCAGTTCGTGTTCAACAAAGCCCGGACCGCCCGGCGCCACGTCGCCGTGCAGCACGCGCACCAGCTGCACCTCGGCACTGCTCACCCCTTCGGCGCTGATCATGAATTGCAGCGTCTCACCCGGACGCACGCTCAGGCTGTCGCAATAGCCGGTGATATAGGGTTTGGCCATTATTTCGCTCCCGCGCTGCGCATGAGATCGTCGAGGTTGCGCAGGAACACCGCGTGCAAAGCCTCGTTCTGATCGGTGTAGATGATGTCGTCGAGCGGCTGCGGATCGGTACCTTCCAGCACCGGCAGGCGGATGACCTGGTATTCGCGACAGGGTGTGCGCGAGTAGAGCGCGTAGACCGGTGTGCGACGGAACAGATTGAGCAAGCGCATCAACGCGTCACTGTGCTGACCGAGCGGTCGGCGCCGATGCTCTTCGATCAAATCTTCCGTGACCAAGCCACGCAGTTGCGCTTTCAGTTCGTCGATGAAACGCGCGTAAGCGAGCAGCTGACGATCAGCCGGCAGGGCGGTATTGCTCATGGCTCCCTCGGTGCAGACGAGTTAAAGCGCGAGTATAGCGACACCGCGCCGCAAACAGGGTGGGGCGTGTTATCAACGGTCCGCTGCCGCCGGCAACAGCGCATCGACCGCCCTCACGGCCTGTTCACAGGCCGGCGTCGCACGGGGCATTTCGAGTTTGTCCGATATCTGCATGGCGCGACGTTCCGCCTTGGCACTGACCAAGGCTATCAACGGCCGGCAGGCTTCTTCCATGGTTTCTTCGGCGTGCAACAGTCGGGCCTCTGGCTCGCCTTGTTCATCGGCACTGATCAAACGATCGACAACGTGGTTCTGATAGCGGAATACGCGTTCGGCATAGGCCTTGAATTCTGCTTTGCTCATGCGCGCGCGGCGCCCATCGGGATAGTGCACATCAACACTGGCACAACCGCCCAGCAGGGCGAAGATCATGAGCCATGGTGTGTGGCGCCGTTGACTTGAATTACCCATGCGCTTTGCTGCTCGCGGTCGGCAATTGAGTCTAGCAGCGTGGTGCGTTAACCGAACGCGTTGAGCACGGCGTCTTCGGCAGTCGCGCGCTGCGCCAACAAACTGGTCGCGGCGCTGAGTTGACCGCGGGCGCGGGCCAGGTTGTGCGCACCACGGCTGTCATAACGCGCTGCGTCCCAGCCGAAATAACATTCTTCGAGGGCGTCGACCAGAAAGCGCGCCGCCAGTTCAAGATATATCTCGAACGTTGCGGGTACGAGCGCGGCGACTTCGTCGGCAGTGATGAAGTTGCGCGCTGCAGCGCCATAGCCATCCACTGCGGCGGCGAAAAGTGCCATTTCAAAGCGCGCTGCCTGATCGTCTTCGCGGCGCGGATTGCACCAGGAGCGTAGCGCGTCACCCAATTCCAAGGGCAGCGCCATGTGTGCCAGGGTATCGAGATCAACCAGGCACAAAGCCTGACTGCCCGCCTCATCGAACAGGACATTCGAAATTTTTGGATCGCCGTGCACCAGACGCGCCGGTGTGCCACGTGGCGCGGCGTAGGCCGCGCGCATGGCATCGAGTTGGTCCACGGCGCGGGCGACGTCGTCACGCAGCCGATGAACAGGCGCCTCCTGCTGCGCCGCCGCGAGGCGCGCGCGGTGCCGGGCAAATTCGTGAATGGGCGCGCGCTCGATGATCAAGGTCTCGGCAAAATCGGCGAGCAGGCCATGGAAGCGCGCCAGCAGTGCGCCCGCTTGGGCCGCTTGCGCCGGCTGCGCGAGAAAATCGAAAGCCCGCCCCTCGATCCAGCTCAACATGCGCCAACGCGCGCCGTCGTGTTCGACGGCGAGTGCACCGTCGCGGGTGCGCACAAGACGCGGCGTCAACATGCCACGTGCGGCGAGATGGGCGGTGACTCGCTCGAGATTGTGATTAACGCCGGGACCGAAGATCGGATGCAGGCGTTGCAACGCAAATCGTTCGCCATGCCGGCTTGTGAGCTTGAGCGTAAGATTGACCAGGCCCTGGGTGATGGGCGTTATGTTCACCACATCCAGGGCATAGGCTTTGAGTACGGCCTGCGCATCGCGCCGCCAGGATTCATCACTTGCGAGTGTCACCTTGTCATCATCCCTTCCATTCACTTCGACGCAGCCCGTGCGCGCTTGATGGGCAAGGAACTGGTCGTGCTTCAGCATACCGCGATAGCCGACCTGTCATGACGTACCGACCGCCACCGCTGGTCGTGCTGATGCTGCTCGCGATGGTGAGTGCCTGCACCACGACACCGCAGCCTGATGCCACCAGCAAACCGGAAGTGGCGCGTTGTCAGCAGCTTTTTGTCGAGAACGACGCCTTGCTGCGCAACGCGGATAGTCACGATGCCCAGGCCGCGCGGGTGACCGGTTATACCTTTCTGCGCGTTGATCGTTTGCTCGTTTCGCTGGCTGCGGAAGCCCACAACAACGCCCAGCGGCAGGCCTGGCTGGCACGGGCCATGGCCCTGGACGCCGAGGGCCGTGGGCTTGAGCTGGCGCGGCTGTCGCCTGCGCCAGACGGCAGCGTGATCGAACAGCTGCAAACCTGTCGCGCCATGCTCGGCGCGGCATTACATGACGATGACAACGCGTGGCGCGCCATGCTCGGTGGTGCTCAGGTCGCCGATGACTATCGCACCACGCGGCGCGTGCTGGGTGTTTATCCCATCAGTGCCCGCGTCGTGCTCGCCGGTGTGGCGGGCTTGCAGGCGCGTGAGATGCCGCGCCTGCGCGACCACCCCGCAGTTACTGGCCCGGCTACCAAACGTTATAGCCTGGCCAGCGACACAAACAACGAAACCTCGTTACCCGCAGCCGCGCCGTGGCGTCGCGACGCACTTGGTTTGCCGCTGTTCAGCGAGCTCGAGGTTGCCACGCTGCTGCGCCGTCACGCGCCAGAAATAGCCGTCGATATCCGCAGCGCCGACGACTACCTCGGCCGGGTCACGCACAACCGTGCACCCTTCGTCGACAGCAGCCAGGCGGTGCTCTATACCCAGCTTGCCTACACCCGCTTTGACGGCCAGGTATTACCCCAGCTGGTTTACACCTGGTGGTTTGCGGCGCGCACGGCACGCGGACCCGTTGATCCCCTGGCCGGGCCCCTGGATGGCCTGAGTTGGCGCGTCACGCTCGACACCGACGGCCAGCCGCTGGCCTATGACCTGGTGCACAACTGCGGGTGTTATCACATGCTCTTTCCCGGCCCACGACTGCGCACACGACCAGCGACCAATGGGCTGCAAGAACCGCCGTGGGTACCGTTTAGCATCCCGACCCACTGGCAGGGTCGACTCCAGCTGGCGCTGGCAAGCGGCAGCCACTACCTGACGGCGATTGCGCCCGCCACTGCAACAGCCCCGCATCAGTCCTACACCTTGCAAGCCTACCGCCAACTGCGCGCACTGCCGCTTGGCGCGCAGCGCGTCAGTTTGTTTGATGCCCACGGCCTGGTGCCTGGCAGCGCGCGCGGCGAGCGCTGGTTTTTGTGGCCCATGGGCATCGTGGCACCCGGCAGCATGCGGCAGTGGGGTCACCAGCCGACCGCCTTTGTCGGACGCCGGCACTTCGACGATGCACGTTTGTTCGAGCGCTATTTTGAACGGGTGGATTCGGCGTCCGCTGCATCGCGGGATTGAAGCGCTGCGCGCTCGGTCGCAAGTTGCCGGTCGCGGGCTTTGAGACGATCGCGCAAGGCTGCTTGCTGCGCAGTGATCGAGAGCGGATTGAAGCGCGCATCGATGCTGCCGTCGGCCCGCACGCCACGGGGTGGGATATTGCTGACCCGCGGCTGACCGCGCGCGTCGTGCCAGGTGTAGAACTCCGCGCGCGCGGTGGCGGGCGTTGCAAGCGCGATGGCAAGCAACACCATCCTCACCAGCGCGCGAGCTTGATCCATTAACGCTGGCGCAGCTTGTGCAGTTCGATCTCGAGTTCGGCGATCCGCGCGCGCGCGGCATCACGTTCGCGCGCCACGCGCGTGGTTTCGGCCAACGCTTCGAAGGACGACAGTTCAGCACGGCTAGCACGCTCCAGGGCGGCGCCGCGCTGTTCGGCCAGGCGTTGTTCACGACGCGAAGGGCCAAACAGGCGCTCCCACCAGGCGTCTTCTTCCGCTGCGGCACCACGCACGCTGGCGTCAACCGCAAACTCGGTGCGCAAGGCGGCGAACTCTATCCTTGCCAGGTGCACTTCGCAGACCGTCTTCAGCGCATCGAGCAGCGCCGCCTGGTGTTCGTCGTTGAGCTCATCAAACGCCGCTTCTCGCGCGATGGCGAGTAACACACGCGCCTCGTGAAAACCCGCCTCGCCCTGCTCGAACTCAATGTTCATCCCCGCCCTCCCGGTGCCGCCAACCGCACTCGCCAGGATCACAACTTGGCGAAATTAAGCTCGGCACCCTCAAAATCGGCCACGGCTGTGCTGCTGCAAACTACACCGAGCTGTCCGCGCGCCGGATCGAGATAACGTGCGGCCACCGCGCGCAGAGATGGATGATCAGCGGCCAGTACGCGCGCGCGAAAGCGCTGGCGAAAAGCATCGTCACGGCCATAGAGCGCATTGGTGAATGCCCGTTCGGCCTCACCCGCTGGTGAGCGCGGCTGATCGAGGGCACGAATGGTGCCGAGAATGGCCTCTTCCAGCCGTTGTTTGTCGTCGTCTGCGGCAAACCACGTTAAAGCCCGATCAAAATCCTGCAAAGTGGACAGCGCGCGCGGATCGCGATAGGACATAAAGCGGAAGGTCGCACTATCGGCGTCGTAGTTGGCACCCGAACCATAGGCACCACCCTTCTCGCGGATCTCACCGTGCAGAAATCCGTCCTGCAGATAACGACCCAGTACCGCCAGCAGAGGTGCGTCGGCATGATCTTCCGGCACCGCGCCATAGGCCTTGGCGACAAAATTGACCTGCGAATTGATCAGCCAAGCGTTGTTTGACGCGTGCCCCTCAATATCAGCGACAAACGGTGCGCACACCGGCATGAGCGGCGCGCCGACCTCGGCGGCGCGTGCGGGCGCGCCTTCGAGTACCGCAGCGTCGCCGAATAGAGCCACCCGTCGCGGCGCGTGACGTAACTTGCTGCGGATGGCCTCGAATAATCCGAACAACTCGTTGAGCGCAGCGCTGTCATCAGCGCCAGCAAGGTCCTTCAAAATGCGGTGCGCACGGGGACCATCCCAGAGATCGTCCAGCGCGGCAGCCGTGGAATAACTGCTCGCAGCGCTGATCACCGCAAGCTGATGGCCGCGCTCCGTCAAGGATTGTTCCGCTTCAGCGCGCGACTGCATGAGCAGCTCGCGCAAACGTTCGGTTTCGTCAAATCGCACGCCGTCGAGCATTTCGTTGACGATGTTGATCACGGCATCGCGCTTACGTGCCAGGCCCTTGCCCGTGATCACAAACCAGCCGTGCAAATCGCCGCCGGCGATCGGCGCGCGGGCCATGGTATTGGTACCGAAGCTACCGGACAGTGCACGGCGTGATTGCACGGCAAGATAGTCTTCGCTGCCCTGACCCAGTTCCGTCAGGTATTCGGTCATCAAGGGCAGCACGCGTAACTCGGCAGCACTCAGGTGCGGCAAGTCATAGACCAGCTGCATGCGGAAAATGCCATTGGCGGCACAATCGTAGTTATGCACATCCACACCGTTCAGGCGTTCGATGCGCGCGCGCGGCGCGGGACTCGGTGCCGGCACATCGGCAAGTGTCACACAGGGCAGAATATCGGGGTCGTCAATACGCGCTTGGCGTTCACGCAAGGCCACGCTTTGGGCGATGAGTTGTTCCCGATCAGCGGCTGTCAGACCGCGCGCCAGCTGTGCCAGACGATCTTGCTCCAGGGCCTCATCTCGTTCGGCCTTGTGCGTATCCGGCACCATAAGCACACGCACACGATGGGGGTTGTCGAGTAAACAGCGTCGCAACAGACGCGCGACAAAACCCGGCTCGCGAATTTCGCGACGCAGACCTTCCAGCACCCGCTCGAGCTCCAGCAGACGGGCCGGATCGCGGCGGTACATCGCAGCAGCCATCACGCGACCCATGAGTTGCAGGCCAAAGGGATAACTGCCACCACCGATATCGCGCTGCGCCATCTCGATACGGTCAAGCACGGCGTCGAGGGTGGCCACGTCGACGCCGTCGCGCGCCACGGCGGCGATCACATCGAGCAGGCCTTGTTCCAGGGCCGCGGCATGGTCCCGTTCGCTGCCTTCAACACCACACACAAACACCAACTGCCGGGCCGAGTCGTCTACCCCGCACAATTCCGATGGTGCGTTGGCGAGCTCGGTGGTTTCGAGATACTGGCGTAGCGGCGACGCACTGTGCTCAAGCAGGATCGACGACAACAGGTGGGCCTGCACGACATCGTCGGGTTCGGCCGCTTCGCCCAGCAACCACGCCCATACGATATGCGTCGCCTGCTCCACCTCGTCTTCAGCGCCATAGCTGGTTTCAATGTCACGCGCGGCAGGAAATGGGGCCTGCAAGGGACTCATCACAAGTTCAGCCGGTCGCTCGAACTGGCGCAGCACCAAATCGGCGATATGGCGCTGATGTTCAGCTTCAGGGAAGCTCCCATAGGTCATAAAAACCGCGTTGCCTGGATGATAGTGGCGGCTGTGAAAAGCACGCAGCGCGGCGTGGGTGAGGCTGGGAATGGCGAGCGGTTCACCACCGCTGTTGTGGCGATAAACGGTGTCGGGAAACAAGGCTGCGTGCAGATGATGGTAGAGCTGCGAAATGGGGGCGCTCATCGCGCCCTTCATTTCGTTGTAGACCACGCCGTGGTATTCCAGGCGCGGCGTCGGTGCGGTGTTGTCTTCAGCAAGTTCGACGCGCCAGCCTTCCTGGGCAAAATCGAGCGGATGAAGATTCGGGAAAAACACCGCATCGAGATAGACCTTGAGCAGATTGTCGAAGTCTTTGCGATTCTGTGTGGCGAACGGGTAGGCCGTGCTGTCGCTGCTGGTGAAGGCGTTCATGAAGGTGTTCAGCGAACGACGCAGCATCATGAAAAACGGATCGCGCACCGGGTACCGCTGGCTGCCACATAACGTGGTGTGTTCGAGGATATGGGCCACGCCGCTGGAATCCTGCGGCAAGGTTGGCAGTACCACCATGAAAGCGTTATTGGCATCGGCACACGCAAAGTGCAGATGGCGAGCGCCGCTGGCAGCGTGCTGATACTGGCGTAGCTCTAAACCCAGTGATTCGATAGCGGTGGTCGAGATCAGGTCAAAATCAGGTTTGGACATCGGTACTCATATCACTCTGTGCTGGTCGTAGTGCAGACCGTCAAACAATACGCGCCAGCGCGGCACGCAGCTCAGTCAAGGAGGCAATTTCAGCCTGAGGTCGCGCGTAGTCGTCGGGCCATGCTTGCCCGCCACGGTTCAGCCACACACTGGCGAGTGACGCTCGGCGCGCACCTTCGACATCGTACAGCGGCTGGTCGCCGACATGCACGGCACGCGCCGCGCTGACGCCGGCCCGTGCCAGTGCGACTTCGAACATGCGCGGGTCGGGCTTCTGCACGCCCGCTTCGGCGGGTGAGATGCAAAAGGCGAAATAGGGGCTGACCCCCGCGACTTCAAGGTCGGCATTGCCATTGGTCAAGGCCACGAGGGTGAAATCGCGGCTGAGGTCTGCCAGCACCGGGCGCACATCGGCGTAGAGCGTCACCACGCTACGCTCGTGCACAAACAGCGCAATGCCGGGCTCAGCAAGCGCCGGATCGTAGCCAAACGTGGTCAGTTGCTCGCGCAATGCAAGCAGGCGCAGTGCCGTGAAATCGTGGGCGATGTCCGGGCGTTTGCTGGCCAACTCCCAGCGCCAACGACGTAAGGATTCATTGTCGTGGGCGGCCGCGAGGCGCGGTGCGTGAGCGACAATCCAGGTGTGCTGCAGCTGTTCGGCGCGCAGCAGCGCAGGTCGTGCGTCCCACAGCGTGTCGTCCAGGTCGAAGGTGATTACTTCAAACATCATTGCTGCTCATGGCTGGACACACGCCGCCTCGCGACGCCCACACGCTATACTTCCGCCCCGGCCGAGAGGAGGTTCCGTCAATGCCTACGTTCGATGTGGTATCCGAAATCGACAAACACGAACTCACTAACGCCGTCGACCAGACCAATCGAGAAGTTGGCCAGCGCTTTGACTTCAAGGGCAGCAAAGCGCGCGTCGAACGCGAAGATAACAAGCTGACCATCATCGCCGATGGTGAGTTTCAAGCCAAGCAACTGCTGGAGATCCTCGAGACGCGACTCGCCAAACGCGGCATCGATATCGATTGCCTGGAAGTCGGTGACTTCAATTCCAACATCGCCGAGGCGCGTCTGCCGGTGACGGTGCGCGAGGGTGTCGATGCGGACACTGGCCGCAAGCTGACCAAGCTGATCAAGGACAGCAAGCTCAAGGTCCAGGCTCAGATGCAACAGAATCAATTACGCATAACCGGCAAAAATCGTGATGACCTGCAAGCAGTCATCGCACTGATCAAAAACGCCAAGCTGGGATTTCCATTCCAGTTCACCAATTTCCGTGATTGACTGCCGACTGTCATGCAACAGAGCGAACAGCGGTTTCGATGCCCATACTGCGGCGAGCGGATCAGCGTGCTTGTCGATCACTCGGCGACCGAGCAGGATTACATCGAGGATTGTGAGGTCTGCTGCCGCCCAATAGCGCTTGCCGTACACATCGACGAAGACGACGCAGTGCACGTGCTGGCTCGGCGTGGCGATGATTGAGATTCATCTCGCCTTGTCATCATCGGCAACGTGAGCGTCACCGAATTAAGCTTGCTGTTCTGCGGTGCGTTTGGCATCGGACTCTGGTGGTGGTCCATGCAGGCCCATGACCGGGTCGACATGATCAGCCGTGAAGTGTGCAAGGATCTCAATGTGCAGCGCCTCGATGAGGCCATTGCACTGCGTCGCATGGGCTTGGCCCACACCGCCTATGGCCTGCGCCTGGAACGGGTATTTCGCTTCGAATTCAGTGTCAATGGCGCCGATAGACGTCGCGGCGAGATCTGCTTGCACGGCAATTGGCCGTACTGGGTGCATCTTGATCACCCCGATGGCGCTATCCACATCGACTTGTCGGCGCGCAATTGAGCACCGTGCGGGAACTCAGTCGCTTTCGCCCCGTTTGAGCTTGTCGGCCAATTCGTTGATGAGCGCCTGGTCGTGGGCCTTGGCCGCCGCTCGCACGGCCTGTGCACGCAGTTTTATGCGATCGAGATGGGCGCGCTGGCTGGCGAGGATGCCGCGCTGAGAAACATTGTTCTCGGCCGCATCCTGCTCTTGTAGCCAATCGTCAATTTCGCGCTTGAGTTCGGCCCGCACCTGCTCTTCATGGATGCGATGCGCAGCCAGATCACCCGCCGACGTCACTGCCGCGGCCTGGGCGTCGGCTTGCGCACGATCATTGGCCGCGATCTGCTCCGCGAGGGTTTGGGCCTGCGCTTGCAACGCGAGTAAATCGGAAGCCGCGGCAGTATCACTGTCAGCGGCGGTGCGCTGGCGGTCTGCGATTTCCGTTTCGATCGCGCGCTGCTGTTCCAGTGCCGCCTGCTTTTCGCGCTGCGCAAGTTCGAGTGCCAAGCGCAAGCGCCGAGCGTCGGCTTCCAGTCGCTCGCGTTCGAAGCGCATTTCGGCTTCTTCCTGCATCCGCTTGCGGGCATGGGCGTCCTTGAATTCGGACACAATTTGCTCTGCTTCGGCAGCGGCGGCGAGCCGTGCGGCTTCGGCCGCGTCGCGCTCGCGGCGCGCGCGGTCGAGTTCGCCGGCGTTGCGGGCCAGCTCCTCTTCGAGCTGGCGACGTTCGTCTTTTACTTTGTGACGGAGTTCTTCGCGCAACCTGCGCTCAAGCGCGAGCTGCTGTTGCTCACGCATTTCGGTTTCGCGGGCACTGGCTTCTTGGACTTCTTCCAGACGGCGCTGGTAATCACGAGCCTCGGCCAGGCGTACGCGCGATTCTTCCGCCTGCAGGCGCAAACGCTCCTGTTCCTCGCGCAGCCGCACTTCGGCGTCGGCTTTCTGACTCTTGAGACGCTTGAGCTCTTCCGCCTGCCAGGCATAACTCTCACGCAACTTACGTTCTTCTTCCGCCAAGCGGCGCTCCATTTCGGCGCGCACCTGCTCAACCCGTTCGCGCTGCGCGTCGCGTTCGCGCTGTACGGCGGCATCGGCTTCCGCTTTGGCCCGTTCGATCTCAGCCTTGATACGTTGCGCTTCAGCCAGTTCGCGCTGTGCTGCTTCGGCGCGCGCCTGTTCAAGGGCAATACGCATGCGCTCGGCGTCGGCACGTTCGCGTTCCGCCGCAGCGCTAGCGAGCGCTTCGGCCTCAGCATGGGCGCGTTCGATTTCGGCTTTGAGGCGAGCGGCTTCGGCGTGGTCGCGCTCGGCGGCAGCAGCCGCACGGGCCTGGGCCTCGGCATGGGCGCGCTCAAGCTCCTCGCGCATGCGTTGGGTTTGTGCCGCTTCCCGCTCAGCGGCCGCGGCTGCCGCGTTGGCGGCGGCGTGGGCCTGCGCACGCGCAAGCTCGAGTTCTTCTTTCAGGCGTTGTGATTCGCGGGCTTCGCGCTCCGCCATGATGGCGGCGCTCGTCTCTGCTTCCAGGCGCGCACGCTCCAGCTCTTCTTTCAGGTTCTGTGCTGCGATGGTCTCGCGCTCGGCGGCAGCGGCAGCAGCAGCGACGGCCGCCTCGGCTTCAGCACGCGTGCGTTCTATTTCGGCGCGCAGACGAGCACTTTCGATCTGATCGCGGGCGGCGAGGGCGGAAGCCGAGGCTTCCACTTCGGCCCGCACCCGTTCGAGCTCCTCATTGAGGCGGCGCGCTTCCTGGGCCTCGCGTGCAGTCGCCGCGGCGGCAGCCGTGGCAGCGGCTTCGGCCTCCGCCCGAGCTTGTTCAATTTCCGCCAGCAGACGCGCGGTCTTGACCTGATCGCGCGCCGCATGGGTCGCGGCGGCGGCTTCAGCGGCGGCTCTTACCTTCTCCACTTCCTCCTTGAGGCGCTGGGCTTCCTGGGCCTCGCGTTGCGCAGCGGCGGCGGCGGCCGACGCCGCTGCCTGTGCGTCGAGACGAGCGCGCTCAACTTCGGCCGTGAGTCGTTCGCGGTCGGCTTGCTCGCGTGCAGCATGGGCGGCGGCGGCGGCTTCGGCGGCGCTGCGCGCCTGCTCCAGCTCGTCCTTCAAACGGCGTGCTTCGATCGCGTCGCCCTGGGCAGCGGCCACGGCAGCGGCCTGCACTTCAACACGCGCTTGTTCAATTTCGGCTTTCAGGCGCTGGGCTTCGGTCAGTTCGCGGTGGGCCGCTACCGCCGTGGCTTGAATGCGTTTCTTTTCGGCGCGCAGTTTTTCGGCGGTGCGACGCTCCACCTCGGCCCGCTCGCGCTCCATTTCGGCAGCGATACGTTGGCGCTCGGCTTCAATCTTCTGCCCGGCTTCGAGTTCGGCCTCGCGGCGCGCGAGATCGGTGGCGATGCGCAAGGCCTCCGCGGCTGCATCGCGCGCGTCATGCTGTGCTCCCGCGATGGCCGCATTGGCATCGGCGATGCGGATATCGGTAATGGCAAGTTCGACACTCAACGCAGCGGCCTGCGTCGCAGGGTCGCTACCGAGTTCGCGCGCGGTCTTTTGCGAGGTCGGCACGGGCGCCGTCACTGAGTCGCTGTCACCGTCGTGCACACTGAGGTCGAGTGCCGCCGCTGGCAACATGTCGTAGCGCATCAGTCCACCTTCGAGATAGTGGACATCAAATCCGCGCTCAGCGAGCAGAAAGGCGGCTACCGCGCTGCGCGTGCCGGTATCACAGTAAACGACATAAGTAAGCTCAGTATCGAGCCGACCGGAGTGCATGCGCAGGGTATTCAGCGGATAGTTGACGCTGCCCTGCACACCGTCGCGCTGATGCTCTTCAGGGAAGCGCACATCGAGCCACACGGCCGGTTTGGTCGCCAGGATATTTTCACCCTGCTCGAGGTTCACCCCGCTTAACAAAGGCTTTTGAATCAATTCTGCGAAGGCTTCTTTGGGTAGGCGCACTAGCTGACCATCACACAGCGTGCGCACGGTCGCATTGCGATTTGACCCAGCCACGAGTGCTTCTTCGCCAAAAGCGTCCCCTGGCCCGATCAGCGCCAATCGATAACCGGGCGCGCCGGGGCCGGCACTACGCATCACCTCGCAGCGGCCCTGGGCGATGATGTAGTAGTAGTCACCCGGGTCGCCCTGACTGACAATTTCTTCACCTTCGCGAACGTCAAATTCCTCGAACAGGGTGAAAATGCGATGGATGTTCGAAGCGGGCAGGCGCGAGAACAGTTTTGACTGCAGCATGCGCGTCATCCAATCGCCGTCGTCCTCGTCGCTGGCGTCGAGCTCGTTAACCTGCACCGAGCAGTAATTGCCGGTGCCGTCGGCTGCTGTCAGGCGGTCGAGCAGATCACGCGCTACACGCAACACCGCGACCTGGGTCTCGGCCCTGGCGGTCATCTTGCGCGGCTGCAGCTGGGCAATGGGGTGGGCGGCTGTGGACGTACCACCACTGAGACGCTGCACAATCTGGCCACCGCTGCGCAATTCGAGCCGGCCTTCGAGCAGGTACATGGTGTAGGTGTCGCGGTCACCTTCCTTGAACAGGATGTCCCCGCGCCGAAAGCGCAACACTTCGGCCTGATCAAGCAGCTGCGTCCGGCTCGCCGCCGACAGTGCAGCAAGCGGCACCAGGGTGTCGATCAGGGTTTCGAATTTAGGTTCCAGTGCCGACATGTGGGTCACAGGGGGTAGCGAGCGCGGGGCTATTGTTGTTCTCCGGCCGTCCGCCCACAAAATCAGGACGACCATGGTTCATAAGGCTATTCCTAGAGCGGCAGCGGTTCGTCTTCGGTCCAACCCAAATGTGAACCGGATCACGATCTCCCGCGATCCGGCGCGCAGATCTGTGACCGACTTTGGCTGCCCCACACTTGCCTGGTGACGCCCAGCCTGGGTTTGTAATCATGGCTGCCCCTGGAAACGGCTGTCCCTTGGAGCCTGTCGCCAGTGCCTGGTCAGCTGGTCCGCGCGCTAATCGAATCAGCGTAGAATGTTGGCAGTTCAGCCAGCCCGGGAAGCGAGTCGTGGTCACCGAGGAGATAAAGTCCATCCAGCGCCGTATTCTGGAATTGCAAACTGAGCACCGTGATTTGGACGAAGTAGTCAATACACTGTCGAGTCGTATCGATGTGGACCAGCTGCTACTGCGTCGCATGAAGAAGCGCAAGCTGCAGCTCAAGGACCAGATCGCGCGCTGGAAAAGCCAGCTAATCCCCGATCTCGACGCCTGATCCGCGCCAAAAAGCGGGTTTTTCAACAACGAGCGCCTCATGGCAGTAGATCAAGAATCACTTAAATCTCGGTTCGCTTTTCTGGTTCCGCTCAACAAGCTGCCGGCCGACCGACAGTCGCGCCTGCTTGCCCAATCCGACGTAATCGAGCTACGCAAGAAGGAGACCCTGTTCAGACAGGGCGACCGCGACGACTTTACCTTCTACATACTAGACGGCGACCTCGAAATGTTCGCTGACGAATCGCTTATCAAACGAGTTAGCGGCGGCGAAGGCGCATCCTTTCAGCCTTTGGCACAACTTCAGCCGCGACAGATGACAGCCATCGCAAAAACCAAGGCAAATGTGCTGCGCGTGCGGCGCAGCTTGCTTGAACAATTGCTCAGCCTGGACAGCCCGGTCGATGGCGATAACGGCATCCCCAGCGGCGTTGAAGTGGAAGAAATGGAAGCTGGTCAATCGGGCGACTGGCTAATGACCCTGCTGCAGTCGGAACTGTTCACCCGCATCCCACCGTCCAATATTCAGGGTCTGCTCGATACCCTGGAGGCGGTCTCGGTCGCGGCCGGCGATGAGGTCATCAAGCAGGGTGAGCCTGGTGATTATTACTACGCGGTGCAAAGCGGCACCTGCGAAGTGGTACGCAAAGGCAGCAACAAACGTGAGATACGGCTGGCCGAACTGGGCCCCGGTGATACCTTTGGTGAGGAGGCGCTGATTTCAGGCGCGCGCCGTAACGCCACGGTACGCATGACCTCCGCCGGCGAGCTGGCGCGGTTAACTAAGGCCGACTTCACGCGGCTGGTCAAAGCACCCCTCTTGAACCAGGTCGACCGAGCGGAGGCTGAGCGATTAGTCGCCGCTGGCGCGCGCTGGTTGGACGTGCGCTTTGAAGACGAACATGCCCACAACGGCCTGCCCGGTAGTCTCAACATTCCGCTTGGCGTGCTGCGGACCCGCGCCGGCGAACTCGACAACTCCGGTCGCTACGTTGCTTATTGCGACACCGGCGGTCGCAGCTCAGCGGCGGCTTTTCTGCTCGCCGAGCGGGGCTTCGAGGTTTGTTTTGTCGAAGACGGCGCACTCGCTGAACCTACGCCGGTGGCCGGCCCACCAGCAACAGCGCGCGAGGCGCCCGGCCTGACAGCACCGGTGGTCTCCGCTGTCGCACCCGTGGTGGTCGCAGCGCCGCCGCCTGCCGATGCCGTGCTGGAGGCCGCCGCGCGGGCCTCATCACTCGGTGCCGAGGTCGCGAAAGCGGATCTGACCATCGAACAAGCCCAGAAAATGATGGCCGAAGCGCAGGCCATGAAGGCTGAAGCAGAACAATACGTAGCCGAAAAACTCGAACGTGAACGGGCGCGGCTGGCGGCCGAGTTCTCGGCACTCGAGCGCAAAATGGCTGAAGCCGAGTCGCTCAAAAACGCGCTGGCAGAACGTGAACGTGCAGCCCAGACCGAAGCTATTCGCCAGCAGGCCGAGGTGCAAGCACGCGAGCAGGCAAAGCGCGCAGAAGCCGAACGGCGCGAGAGCGAAGTGGCGGCACACGAGCTCGCCGTACGTATGGAAATCGAACGCCAGCAGGCGACATCGGCGCGCGACCAAAACGCCCGGGCGGAGCTCGAACGTCGACAAGCTGAAACCTTGGCTCGTGAGCAGGCCGCGCGCGCCGAGCTCGAGCGCCTGCAAACCGAAGCCGCCACCCGTGAACACGCAGCGCGTGCCGAGCTCGAACGCCTACAAGTCGACGCCGCCACCCGCGAACAGGCCGCGCGTGCCGAGCTTGAGCGCCAGCAAGCTGAAGTTGCAGCCCGCGAGCAGGCCAGTCGTCTTGAGCTCGAACGGCGCCAGGCTGAGGCCGCCAGCCGTGAGCAGGCTGCGCAAATTGCCTTGGCAGCACAACAAGCTGAGATTGCTGCCCAGGCCAGGCTGCACGAAGAAGCCTTGGCCGCGCGCGCACAGGAACTGCAACAACGCATGGAAAGCGAAGCAGCCTTGCTCAATGCGCGCCTGGCCGAAGCCGAGCAGCTCAAGGCCGATCTTGCCGAACGGCAGCGGGAGGCCGCCCGTGCAGAAAGCGCCCGCCAGCGCCTCGTCGAAGAACAATTGCGCATCCAGCAGGAAGCCCTCGAGCTCGACGAAAAGCTCGCCGAAGTCGAGCAGCTCAAAGCAGATCTTGAGCGGCAACAACGTTCCAGCGCAGCGGAAGCCGCTAGCCGTCAACGTTTGCAAGAACAGCAACAGCGCATTGAGCGCGAGGCCGAACTCCTGACCACGCGCCTGGCTGAAGCCGAAAAACTCAAAGCCACATTGCTCACACAGCAAGCACTGGCCGAAGAAGCGGTTGCGCGAGAACACGCCGAGGTGGACAAGCGACTCGAAGAACTCGAGCGCGCGGCAGCGCTGCGCCTGCAAGACGAAGAACGTCGCCTCGCCGAGCTTTACCAGCAACAGGCTGACAAGCTCGAATCCATGCAGGCTGGACGAGAGGCGGAACTGCGTGATGCCTTGCGTAAAGAACTGGCAAGCGAGCGCCACAAGTTCGAACTGGCGGTATCCCACGCCACCACTGAGCTTGACCGGGCACGCGAAGAGCGGGCTGCGGCAATTGCCGCCAAAGAAGCCACCGCAGCCGATGCGCAACACACGATCGCCGAGTACAAGCGTCAGCAGCAGAACCTGCTGGCGGAGCAGCAGGCCTTATTTGCACGCGAGCGCGAAAAACTGCGCGCCGAAGCCGAACGCATTGAAAAACTCAAAACCGAGGCCGTGCGTGCGCGCAAGGAAGCAGAAGCGTTCAAAGTCGCCGCTGAACGCGAACTTGCCGCGGCTCGTAGCCGCAAGGCCGCCGCCGAAAGCGCCGCCACCGCCCGTGAAATCGATAGTCATATCAGCGAAATCGAAGAGCGCGCGTCAGCGGCCAGCCGCGAACTTGCCCAAGCCATCGAAGCCGAGTCCGCTATCGTTAACGCCGCAGAGGAACATGAAGACGAACTCGAGCGGACCTATAACACCGCCACCGAGATCAATCAGCTATTGCACAAGGAACTCAAGGACTGGGTGGGCGAACAGGACGACGCCCAGGAATCCCACCTGCAACGGGAGATTCTGTCCCGGCAAAAGGATATGGTCGACCGTATCCGTGCGCGCGCCGCGGCTGCTAAAGCCCAGCAGAAACAACAGGCCCAAAGTATGTTGGACGAAATTCGGTCACAACTCACACCGCGCAGCTGAGCGGGGATTGTCTCCTACCGTGCACGGCGGCAAGCGTGTTATTGAATTCTTCTGGTCAGGCACGCGGCGGCCTGATTGGCCTCCCCCCAACCCAGTGTCATGCAGCTGACCTGCGCACTAGAACCCGCCGGCGGCGCAACACTGCGGTCGCGTCGGTGACCGTGCTCAAGTCTCAGCCGTCGATTGTCCCCACACTTTCTAGTAGGCCCCCAAAAATGACCTGGTGGCCGATAGCCCTGGACCCAACGGCAGCTGCAAATCAGGCAGTGGCAACAGGCTGCGCCACGCTGCGCCGGGCCCGACTGCGTGTAATTCTCGTGCCGCATGCCGTTTGTCGTGTTACCGGTGGTTGAATCCTGGCCGCGACCGTGTTTTACAATGGCTTTGTATTTCAACACCTGTGGGCCACATGTCGAACCAACGCTTTTCCGGCACCGATAAATACATCGTAACCGAAGACCTTATGATGGCAGTGAACGCTGCGGTCACCTTGCAACGTCCGTTGCTCGTCAAAGGTGAACCGGGCACCGGCAAGACCATGCTTGCCGAGGAGATTGCCAGTTCGCTCGGTCGCCCGCTAATTCAATGGCACATCAAATCCACGACCAAGGCTGCTCAAGGGCTGTATGAATACGACGCCGTGGCACGACTGCGGGATTCACAGCTTGGCGAAAGAGGCGTCAACGACATCGCCAACTACATCGTCAAAGGTAAGTTGTGGGAAGCATTCGAAGCCGACAACCAGCCGGTACTGCTGATCGACGAAATCGACAAGGCAGACATAGAGTTTCCTAACGATTTGCTGCTGGAACTCGACCGCATGGAGTTTTACGTCTACGAAACCCAGCAGACCATCAAAGCCAAGAACCGTCCGATCATCATCATCACCAGCAACAATGAAAAGGAACTACCTGACGCGTTCCTGCGGCGCTGCTTCTTTCACTACATTCAGTTCCCCGATCGCGAGACGATGGACTCCATCATTCATGTCCACTTCCCGGACATCAAAAAGCGTCTGCTCGCTGAAGCAATGGAATGTTTCTTTGAACTGCGCGAGATTCCAGGCTTAAAAAAGCGCCCATCGACCTCAGAGTTGCTGGATTGGATCAAGCTGCTGGTAGCCGAGGACATTCCACCCGAAGCGCTACGGGAAAAAGACACCCGCCGCGCGATACCGAAACTCTACGGCGCGATGCTGAAGAACGAACAGGACATGCACTTGTTTGAGCGCCTGGTGTTTATGTCGAGGCGTACGACTGGTGCTAACTGAGCTCTTCTACAAGCTGCGCAAGGTGCAGATACCGGTGTCGATCACTGAGTATCTGACCTTGATGGGCGCCCTCGAAGCGCGTGTGTGCGGTTTCAGCATCAATGATTTTTATTACCTGTCGCGGGCCTCGCTGGTCAAGGACGAACGATTTTTTGATCGTTTCGATCAAGTGTTTGGCGAACATTTCCGCGGCCAGGAAATGCTTTTTGATCATCTGCTCGGTGAGATTCCCTTGGAGTGGCTGCGCAAGCAGAAAGAGTTGAATCTTACTGAGGAGGAAAAAGCACAGATCGAAGCGCTGGGTGGCTGGGACAAGCTAATGGAAACCTTGCGTCAGCGACTTGAAGAACAGAAAAAAGCCCATCACGGCGGCAACAAAATGATCGGTACCGGTGGCACATCACCGTTTGGCGCCCACGGTTATAACCCGGAAGGCGTGCGTATCGGTCAGGACGAAGGCAAACATGGGCGCGCGACCAAGGTCTGGGAGCGGCGCGAATTCAAAAACCTCGATGATTCGGTAGAGCTCGGTACGCGCAATATCAATCTCGCGCTGCGCAAGCTGCGACGCTTTGCACGAGAGGGCGCCGCCGATGAACTGGATCTGCCGGATACGATCCGTTCGACAGCGCGTAACGCCGGCCTGCTCGACATAAAAATGGTGCCCGAGCGGCACAATGCCACCAAGCTGCTGCTGTTCCTTGACGTCGGCGGTTCGATGGACCCCTATGTACGGGTGTGCGAAGAACTGTTTTCCGCAGCACGCAGTGAGTTCAAGCATCTCGAACATTATTATTTTCACAACTTCATTTATGAAACGATGTGGCGCGACAACAGCCTGCGCGCCAATGTACGTGTACCAACCCAGAAGGTGATGCATACCTACGGCGCCGATCACAAACTGGTTTTCGTCGGCGACGGAACCATGAGCCCCTATGAGATCATGGCAGTCGGTGGCAGCGTCGAGCATTGGAACGAAGAAGCCGGCGCCACCTGGATAGCGCGCATGCTTTCCGTGTTTCCCTATGCGGTGTGGTTAAACCCCCAAGCGGAAGAATATTGGGGTCATATTCCGTCGATAGGAATGGTCAAGGAACTCATGACAGATCGCATGTTTCCGCTGACTATCGATGGCCTGGAACGAGCCATGAAGGCGCTAAAAAAGCAGCATTGAGACCTGAGCTTGCGGCGTTTCACATGCAAGCCGCGTGAGCTCGACATATTTAGTGTGCTTTCACCCGCAGGGAACGCGATGACAGCTAATTTCTCTACCGATTGGCGTCGCCGTTGCGCTCACACATGCTGTGGCATGGCACACGGGTTGCGTCGGAAGAGCGCCGTCGCCTGCAGGAGACAATCTGCCTCGCGACTTGAAAGACAAATTTCCAGGCGGGCGAGACACCCATCACAGAACGCCGATAGAAACACCAACCGGTTCTCATTCCTGAGGGCTCTACATAGGGCTTGTGGCCATTGGAACGCTAGTTGCTAGGTCACTGGCAAATGATTTTTGAGCCACGGAGCCGACCATGAACGCGATCAAGAAGCTAAACCAGTCCGCCCGCTTTCACGGGTATCGAGATCTCAATGGCGAATACATTCCGTTTGAGACCGCCGATGAAGTATTCAGCCGCGCCCGCGCAATTGGCGCACGGGTGCTGTTGCGTCTCGCCTTGACCGAAAAGCAGGAGCTGACGGGCATTTTCTACACCAATGACCAGTCCTTGAGTTCCTGACTCACGAGCCTATCCAAACGAGAATTTAAACGCTCTCTGCTACCTGGATTTTCCAAGTGATCCCGCGCTGACGGGACACTGGCGACGGATGGCTTTTAGTTCGCTCACGCGCGCCGATAAAAGCGAACGCGGCGCGAACTACCAGACCAATGCAACTGCTCGAAGGCCAAATTGGGGGGGCCGCGGGGACATAACCCGTGGCCATGTCCAGCTCGAGGCGTCGCCTTGTTGGGCTGTCGCGAATCGATTACGCTTGCCGCCCCGCAGCGGACGCGGTGCCTCTGCGGCGACCCGCCGAATCGAGACACGCCCACAGCAGAGAACGCACCCGTGACACCTGAACAATTCAGACAACTGCGCGCGGCCGGTTACAACCGCATTCCGGTCACGCGCCGCGTGCTGGCCGACCTCGACACCCCGCTCAGCGCTTATGCCAAGCTGGCGCTAGGTCGTCATTCTTTTCTGCTCGAATCGGTCGAGGGCGGCGAGAAGTGGGGGCGCTATTCCATTATCGGCCTGCCGGCAGTGCGGACCATCGTGGTACGCGGTACACAGGTTTCAGTGTGCGACAACGGGGTGCCGGTCGAGCAGTTTGATAGCGACGATCCGTTAACTTTCATCGCCACCTATCAGGCTCGTATCCATGCGCCGGCGGTGGCCGAACTACCGCGCTTCTGTGGTGGGCTGGTCGGTTACTTCGGCTACGACACCGTGCGTTATGTCGAACCCCGTCTGCGCACCTCAACCCCGCCCGACCCGCTGGGTACACCTGACATCTATCTCATGCAGGTCGACAAGTTTGTGGTCTTCGATAATCTGCGTGGCGAACTGCTGCTGGTCCAGTATGTCGACGTGGCCGACGATACGCTGCTGGAGGACGCTAAACGAGAGTTGGAAACATTGGCCGCTCGCCTGCGGTCGCCAGCACCGACCTTCCCATTGCACTCAAACGGCGCCCCGTTGGACGAGATTGATTTTCAATCGGAGTTTGGCAGCGACGCATTCAAACAAGCGGTAGAGCGCATCAAGCAGTACATTGTCGATGGTGATGTGATGCAGGTGGTACTCGCTCAGCGTATGTCAGTGGAGCTTTCGCTGCCGCCACTCAACATCTATCGCGCCCTGCGCCATCTCAATCCATCGCCCTATCTATTCTTCCTCGATCTTGGCGATTTCCAAGTAATCGGTTCGTCGCCCGAGGTATTAGTCCGACTCGAAAACGGCATCGTCACTTCGCGGCCGCTGGCGGGTACCCGGTCGCGCGGCCGCACCCCAGAAGAAGATGCCGCGCTTGAGCAGGAGTTACTCAACGATCCGAAAGAACTTGCCGAGCACCTCATGCTTATCGACCTGCACCGCAACGACATCGGTCGGGTGGTCGAAATTGGCAGCGTGCGCATCACCGAGCAGATGATTATTGAGCGCTACTCCCATGTCATGCACATCTCGTCGAACGTTGAAGGTCGACTGCGCGCGGATAAGAGTGCCCTGGATGTGCTGCGCGCGACGCTGCCAGTAGGCACGCTGTCGGGCGCACCAAAAATACGCGCGATGCAGATCATCGACGAACTCGAGCCGGTCAAACGGGGTATCTACGGCGGCGCGGTGGGTTATCTCTCGTGGAACGGCAATATGGATACGGCCATTGCCATCCGCACCGCCGTCATGCATCGGGGCCGGCTGTATATCGAAGCGGGTGCAGGCATTGTCGCCGACTCCGTGCCGCAGCTTGAGTGGGAAGAGACCATGAACAAAGGCCGCGCCATATTCCGCGCCGTGGCGATGGCGCAGAACGGTTTGGAACCCGCAGCCTGAACCGGCTGCCTGTGCGCCGCGTTAGTTTTCGATACTGTCCTCGACACACAGTTTTTTGATGGCAAGCGCCGTGGCTTGCGCATCCGTCACGCTCACCGCTTTGAAATTGAGGACCTCGCCCGGTCGCGCCTGTGCCAGTTTCCAAAACGCACAGCTCGGCACCGTGTAGGGATTGATAAAACCGCCCATGCTCGGGCCATCGCTGACCAGGATGATGGGTGTCTGTCCGGCCAGATTAATGGCGCCCAGCGGATAACCCTGATCAAGAATGTTGGCAGGCTCCGATCCGTGCTCGGGCAATTTGTTGTAAGCCTTGGCGGTAAAGGTCCAGGGCGGACCTTCCAGACGAAAGCCGGCGCGGTCACTTTTGCTCGACACTTTCCAAGGCGTCGACAAAAACCGCTCGTGGCCTTGGCTGTCGATCCAGTCGTCGTTGGGGCCTGCAACGGCTTCCACTTGCCATTGTTTGTCGGTGCGGATCACCGGCCGGGCGGCCGCTTTCACCCGTCGCCCGGCGCGACCCTGTCCGGGCAATCCCGGTACGACCTGACCGGCCTTCAGCGCATAACCATCCAGACCGCCGACGCCAGCCTTATGGAAAGTTGCGCGCGAGCCGAGTACAAACGGCGCATCGATGCCGCCGGCAAATGCGATGTAAGCCCGCGCACCCAGCTTGGCAAATGACATGGCCAGGGTCTGCCCGGCACGCACCGCAACGCTCTCCCACATTGGGCACGGCAGCTCGTCGAGTTTGGCCTGCATGTCGGCTCCGGTTAGAGCGATGATGGTGTCGCGCCGAAAGCGTAATGTAGGTCCCATGAATTGACATTCGAGGCCCGCCTCGCCCGGTGCGTTGCCGACCAGCAGATTGGCCAGGCGAAAGGACCACGAGTCCATGGGACCCGACGGCGGAAAGCCCTTGTTCCAATAACCGATGCGCCCGGGCCAATCCTGAATCGAGGTTTCAAGGCCCGCTTTGATCACTTCGAACATCATCAATCTCCGTCAGAATCGCGCGGTCAGATCAAGACGCTTCACCCAGTTCTTGTAGTTGCGAACCGAGAAGCGTTGATACTCAACGATGTTGTACTTGTAGCTCCCGTCGGCGACCTTGCGTTCGACTTCGAGGTATTCCGCCATGGAGCACGGTACAAATTTCAGACGGTCACCGGGCTTGAAGATGCAAAGGTCCCCTTCAAATTCGGCAAAGCGCCGTTCGCGATCCCAGATCGGCACGGGCGTGCGCCCGAACAGCTGATAACCACCGGGACTGGCCACCGGATAGATAGCCGTCGACATGCCACCCATGGACAAGGTGCCCTGCGGCGTCCAGGTGCGCGGTGGGTTGTACTTCGGTGCAGTCAAGCGACAACGTGGATCGAGCGGCATGAGAAATGCCAAGCCCGGCCAGAAACCCAGGCTGGCCGCCCAATACTCCGTGCCCGAATGGACCCGCACAAATTGTTCGACGTCGCTTAGGCCGTTGATGCGCGCAACAAATTCGGGGTCGTGCTCTTTGCTCGGATTGATTTTGCTGCGGTAGTCGTCGATGCATTCCTTGCTCCAGGGATCGAGATAGAGCGTGGGGAAGTAAAACAAGCGACTGTCCATCTCGATATCATCGCTGCTGCCAAGCGCGCCAATCAGTTGTTCGACTTCGCGCTTGAGATCGTCATAGCCGATGACTTCAGGCTCGTAGTGAATGAGCGTGGTTGCGAAACACGGCGCAGTCTCGATCACACCGTCAATCGTGCCACCAGCCAGGGCGGACGCCAGACCCTGGCCCATGAAATTGAGATCGAGATTCATTTCATCACCGAACTCGATCAGCATGTAACGATCACCGCCCGGACTGAACTTCGGCTGTGCGTAAATCATCTCAAACACCCTCGTATGATGCGCGTCCGACGCCGAATTCGCCGCTCGCCTGGTCGGCGACTGGCCTATCCATGGATAGCCCATTCTTGCTTGCTGTCGTGTGACAAGTCCAGGTACTCGCTGGTGCCGTGTTGCGGTGGCTTTAGCCTGGTCTCGGCAGCGAACGGCGCTGCTATACTGGCGCTTCGATCAACCTCGCGTGCTCGCCCAAGCATGCGCTTCGAGCTTCACACCTTATGCGACCACAATTAGAACAACGCCTGGAGCGCATGCTCGCTTCCGGCGCCGCCAAGTTACTTGGTGGCGGCAGAAAAGGACTCGAAAAGGAAAGTCTCAGGATCTCAGCCAATGGCGCCATCGCCCTGACGCCCCATCCCCATGCCTGGGGCGCGGCCCTCACCCATCCGTGCATCACGACCGACTATTCCGAAGCGCTGGCCGAGTTCATCACGCCGGCCTTTGCCGATTGTCGCGACACCGTGCGCTTTCTGGACGATGTGCATCGCTTTGCTTACCAGCATCTGGCGGATGGCGAAGTACTCTGGGCGGGCAGTATGCCTTGCGCCGTGGCCGACGACAGCGCGATACCACTCGCCGATTATGGCAGCTCGAACATCGGCCGCCTCAAACACACCTATCGCGTCGGCCTCGACTACCGCTACGGCCGGCGCATGCAGGCCATTGCTGGCGTACATTTCAACTACTCCTTCCCTACGGAATTCTGGCCGGCCTTTCAAAGCGACGAAGGCCATCGTGGCGCGTTGCAGGACTTTATCAACGATCGCTATTTCGCCCTGATCCGCAACTTTAAGCGCTTTGGCTGGATGGTGCCGCTGTTGTTCGGTAATTCACCGGCGGTATGCAAATCGTTCCTGGCCGGCCGCACCACCCGCTTTCATCAGATGCAGCGCGGCACTTTCTATCTGCCCTATGCCACTTCGTTGCGCATGAGCGATATCGGCTACAAGAACAAAAATCAGTCGGCGTTGTTAGTGTCTCACGACAATCTTGCGAGCTATGTCGCCGACCTGCGTCGCGCACTCAAACTGCCGTATCCGGAATACGAGGCCATCGGCACGCGCGATGGTGACAAAATAATTCAACTCACGACCAGCGTGCTGCAGATCGAAAACGAGTACTACAGCTACATTCGCCCCAAACGCACCACCATGCCCGGCGAACGGCCGAGCGACGCGCTCGAAAAACGCGGTGTGGAGTACGTTGAAGTGCGCGCCTTGGACGTAAATTGTATGGAGCCGACCGGCGTCGCCATCGAGCAGTTGTACTTCACCGAGGTTTTTCTGCTGTTTTGCCTGCTGGAAGAAAGCCCCAACCTGACCGCCGAAGAATTGCACGAGATCGAATACAACGAATTAACCATCGCGCTGCGTGGTCGCACACCTGGACTGGAACTGGTACGAAACGGAGGGCGCGTGCTGTTGCACGATTGGAGCCTTGAAATCTGTACCCGAATGCAAGCCCTCGCTGCTCACCTGGACGCGCACCAGGACAGCACGGTTTACCGGGATGCGGTGGCACGTCAGGTCGAAGCGCTGAATGCGCCGGAATTACTACCGTCGGCGCGGGTGCTGGCGGCACTGCGCGAATCGCAAGGCGAATTCCACAGCTATACCCGCCAACTTTCCCTGCAACACCGCGCCAACTTCCTCGCGCGACCACCGAGTGCCGAGGCCAGTCGCGAATTTGAGTCCCTGGCGAGTGCTTCCCACGCCGAACAGGCACGGCTGGAAGCCGAGCAATCCGAGCCCTTCGAACAGTTCATGGCCCGCTATCTCGAAAACTGATGTCCTTTGCCGGAGTGCGGGAACCTCGGTGCGCAATGGCGCTCTCAATGGCCATTGCGGATAGGGAATACATTGATGAAACGCAGAATCATTTTGCAATTGGGTGTCAGCGGTCTTATCAGTGGCGTATTGGGCTTGCGCCCTGCGCTCGCCGCGCCACCCACTAACGCGGCTGCCTTGGCCCAGCTGCGCAACAACTGGCAAGCTTTGCGGACTGCAGGCTTAGCGATCATCGAACCGCAGCCAGCGCTGAAACGCAGCCACGCTGAATGGCGCGCGCAATTGCCGGCCGATGCCTACCGCGTGTTGTTTGAAGAGGATACTGAACGTCCCTTCAGCAACGACCTGAACGAAGAAAAGCGCGATGGCCTGTTTGTCTGCCGTGCCTGCAATCTGCCGCTCTTTACTTCAGCCATGAAATACGACAGCGGTACCGGCTGGCCCAGTTTCTTCACCAGCATCGAAGCTCATCTGGCATCCAAAAAGGACTTCAAACTGGTGTGGCCGCGCACCGAATACCACTGCGTGAAATGCGGCGGCCATCAAGGCCATGTATTCGACGACGGCCCCGCCCCTAGTGGGCAACGCTGGTGCAACAATGGTCTGGCTTTGAGTTTCGTTCCATTCGGAACCTAACACCCGGCCCGTTCAAATTGCTTCCAGCGAATACATGACAACACCCGCATCGCGCCGGATAAACACGCCGCCACCGGCGTTGCGGAAATGCGCACCGAGCCGCGGCCGATACCATTGCGTGGGTCGCATGTAGGCCTGACCATCGGTCAATTCCTGGTCGCAGTTCTCTTCCCAGTCTTCGCGGGTCAAAACACCAAACAGTAAAGCGCAATGGCTGAGTGCCGCGAGCTTTTCGATGGCATGGGCGGCGGCATCGTCGTCCAGGTACTGCAAAACGTCGTGACAGATGACCAAGTCGTAGCTGCCTTTCACTTCGAGGTCTTCGATACTGCAGTGTTGCCAACCATAACGTTGGCAAGCGTATTCGCTGACATCGCAGGCATCAATTTTCACGCCATGAAAAGCTCGACGCAGCCCGCGATGGAGCAGGCCCGCGCCACAGCCGATATCGAGGATCCGACCCACGGGGCAATCCAGCAGTTTCAGGTAGGTCCCGACAAAACCCGCCAGCTCGTCAAAATAGGTCGGCTCGGCAATACGTGTGCGCCGGTTGTAATAAAACCGTTCGAAATAGGCTTGATCAAAAGCTTTGGCCTGCAAGATGAACACTCCAGCTGAGCGACAATTGGGGGGGGTTAAGAATCGCCAGCCCCCGCCGCTAAGCCTGACACAGATGGCTGGCACTCACGGCACTCGCGAGAAATCCCGCGGTAACGCCTTTGATGCATCCACAAGGACATCTGTTTTAGCCAGGTCCGGCGCGCAGAGATATCTATGACTATACCGAGAATTTCCAGTGTGCTGTTCATATTGACCTTGGGCCGCGATGCCTTGGCGCTGCAGCTGGGTCAGATCAGCAGTGAGTCGTCGCGCGGTCAACCATTGTCAGCGCGCGTCGCGCTCTATGGCACGCCAGCCACCGCGGGCGACGCTCTATCGGTTGAGATCATGCCTGAGTTTGGAGCCCCGCAGGACACCCTTGCAAAACTTGGTGTGCATGCCCGGATCGAGAGCAACGACAGCGGTGAGCTTTACATTGCGATCGCCAGCAGCACGGCACTCGATCGGGCGCAGCTCGCATTACGGGTCCGGCTGAAAGAAGGCTCGCTTGCCCTCATCCAGCGCTATTCGTTAACGCTGCCGGCTGCGACGACGCCGCCTCCCGCCCGCACCATCTCACGGTCATTGCCGGCGCCCGCCGCGCCCACCGTGGCAATGACGCCCAATGGCAGCTATGGCCCTGTGCGGCCTGGGCAATCGTTGTGGCGCATCCTGCAGGAAATCGGCCTTGCCCGCGGCCCGTCCGCGAGGCTCATGAAAACGATTGTGGCCATGAATCCGTCCGCATTTGTTGGCGGTGATGCAACCCGCCTGCGCGTAGGTGCGATGCTGCGCTTACCCGGTACGGTGGGTATCGCCACAGCGACGGCCAGCACCCTTACATCGGTAGCACCGCGTACCGGAAACGGCTCCGCTGTTGGCGACCCGGCGCTGACCGCTCGCCTCGATCGGCTCGGACGGCAGTTTGCATTGATTCGAGCGCGCTATGCCGATCAGGAAAAACCGAAGGTCACTCGACCCGATATTTCGCTGGCAACGAGTGCGCCGGCCCAAAACAGACCTGCCGCGGCGCAGGTCATGGAAGCGAGCGGGAAATCGCCGAAAACCCTCAGCAAAGCCGCTCCAGTTGCGAAGACGCAGTTGCCGCCGCCAGCGGCGTCCAATATCACGAACCTGGAATCAACCATACGCGACAACTACGTTGGTGGTAGACCGCTGCTGATCCTAGCTGGTGCTGCGCTCGGAATTGCGCTGGTAACGCTGACATTACATCGCGCTCAGCGTGTGCGCGGCCGGCGAGTCGACGCGGGCGTGCGCAGCGCGGACCGCGACCGCGTAGCAGAGATCGCGCGCAAGACTGAAAAGCGCGTACGGCTTGAGGATGAAGTCCGACGCATGATCACCGGCCGTAAGACCACTGCCGAAGATTCCATGTCCAGTGGTTTGCGACCTGCCGACCTTCTGGGCGGTGGGCTCACATCAATGGAAGATATCGAGTCTCACATCGCCCACGGCCGCTACGACGATGCCGAAAGCATGCTCAAGCAGGTCATAGCGGCTGGGCCCGACAACCGTCGCGCCAAACTTCGACTCGCGGAAATCTATTATCTGAACGAGCGGCACGACGAATTCGTGGCGTTGTGCGAGGAGATCCATCGCCGCCACCGCAGCGACATAAGCGACGACGATTGGGCACGCTTGATGCGCATGGGTAAGGTAATCGCGCCCGGTCGTCCACCATTCAGCGGTCCGGTAGCCGTTGACGTCGAACGGCTAGTGGGCTGAACTAACCGCGCACAGGCTGCACACGCAGCCAGTACTGGCGTCTTCCTCGGCTGCAGACCCGGCAGCCTGGCCCTGACCGTCTAGTACTCATCGAGCGGCCTGCAGTGCTGCGAGCCCAGCCTGGGCTTCGCGATGACCTTGCGCTGCGGCAAGTTGGTACCAATGTTTGGCTTCCGTCGCGTCACGCTTGACGCCGTTACCATCACGATAAAAATTGCCTAGCCGGTACTGGGCCGCGGCGTTGCCATTTCTCGCCGCTTCCCGGAACCAGTGCAATGCGTCATGTTCGCTGGTAGCCGCTCCGCGGCCGGCATACAGCATCTCACCGAGATTGTATTGGGCATCTGCGTAGCCCTGCTCCGCTGCAGCGCTGTACCATTTGATCGCATCCTGATCGCTTTGCACCGCGCCATCACCAAGAGCGTAAGACAGGCCTAAGCTGTATTGCGCAACGGCGCTACCCTGCTCCGCGGCGCGGCGATACCACTGCAAAGCTTCGGCATCGTTGCGTGCCACACCGTCGCCAAACGCCAACGCAACGGCAAGGTTGTACTGTGCATCACGATTGCCTTGCAGCGCCGCCTTGCGATACCACTGCACAGCCTTGGCCTTGTCGCCGCGCACACCTTCGCCTTGATAGGTCATGTAACCAATATGTGCCTGGGCCTCTGCATCACCTCGCTCAGCCAAGGTGGTAAAAATCGAAGCTGCGCGAGTGAGCTCGTGGGCATCGAGGGCAGCACGCGCATCCGCCAAGGTCGCAGCCGGGTTGAGAGCGACGCTTTCGCCGCGCTTAACATTCTGCGGCAGTGAGGACACAGCTGTGGGCGCTGACGCGCCGGAAACGGTGTTGGTCACGGTTGCAGATTTTGCCACGGCGGCCACCTGTGCTTGTGGCGCCGTTTCGACCTCCGTTACGGACGCGGGTACTGATTCTTCGATGTCTACAGCCGGTTCGACCAGATCCGACTCTTCCTCAGCAGCGGCGTTGGCCATCATGCCGGCCACAGCGCCACGCGTCGCGTGGCGCTCGCTGGTCGGACCGGCAAGGTCCGAATTACCTGCCACTACTGCAGTCGGCAGCGCTGGGGCGATGCGCTCGGCAGGCGCTTGCACGGCATTCACAGGAAGTGCCGCCGCGACCCTGTCACCCGTGGACATCGGCATGGCCGACGCCTGCGGACGCACCAGCGCCGGCATGGGCACACCGGCGGCTGCATAAACCTGCTTGAGCTTTGCGCGTGCCTGCGGGTGACCAGCCTGGGTTGCATCGCGCAGAAGCGTGATAGCCATGGCTTCGTCAGGATTGACGCCTTGGCCTGTAAAATAATGAAGAGCAAGTTCGAATTTTGCTTCAACATGGCCGGCACGGGCAGCGCGCTGCAACCATTGCAGACCCGTCGCCTGATCACGCGGGACGCCTTGTCCGCGCATGTGGCGTTGAGCCGTCTGGTAAGCCGCCATTCCTTCTTCGTTGTTCTCCACGGTATCGGGATCGGAAACCGCGGACGATGGCGTGAAAACCGGAGGCCCCTCCGCGCTGCCCTTGGCAGCAGTAGAACGCGGCATGGGCACCACCGGCGGCGCGGGGCTAGCCGCATCGGCGTCGAGTACGACTTCGATGCCGGCCGCGCGAGCGAGCTCAATCGCGCGCAGCTCATCGTCCGACGGTCCACTGGTTGCGCCACTCGTCGCGCTTGAAGCAGAAGCTGCTGGCTGATCGCGCGATGCGGCAGTCGCAGTGTCTGGCGGTGCCGCAGCGGCGGGGAGTAGGCGGACCGGCGGGCTGACACTTGCAGCAGCAGGCGTTGGCAAAAGTCCAGAAGCGCGATACAGCTCATCCAGATTTCGCGCAGCGGCGCTGTGTCCCTGCGCCGCTGCCTGGCGGTAATACGTCAGCGCCCAAGCCTCATCGATTGGCACACCCTCACCCAGCCTATACATGTTGCCGAGCTTGAACTGTGCGTCGGCGTCACCGAGCTCGGCTGCACGGCTGTACAGGGACAGCGCCTTGGCGGCGTCGTGGGGAAAGCCCCGACCATGCTGATAGAGCGAAGCCAGTAGGCCGATGGCACGGGGATCATCACGCGCTGCGGCCGCTTGTAGGGCCGGCACCGCGACGGAGTAGTCGCCCCGCGCAGCAGCATCGCGCAATTGCTCGAAGTCGTCAGCGGTCAGCGCCGCGCACCAAAGTGCAAGTGCGGCGCAAAGTATGCGTGCCAGACGCATCGAGGTCCTCCGGATGCAGCGTGAGAGCGCCGTGGCCACCTAAGCGCGCCAAGGCGTCCGGTCGAAATCTGCTTGATTTAGCGGCACATTATAGGGAGCAGAGCCAGCAGAGGCCATCGTTATGCCGTGCTGCCTGCATCGTCGCTCGTGTGGTCACAAGGCGGTAAAACAGCACGCTTAAACTGCGATCCCGAACAACACGGGAGCGAGCAGACATGGGCAAACGAAATAAAACCCTAGAGATAGCGTCAAGTTCCGCAATGCCAGGTCGGCTCATGCTCACCGACACCGCGCCGGATTGGCGATCGCTGGTTGAACAGATCGCGGAGCTTGAGGACATCCTGCTCGAATGCGGTGCGGCCCACGACCGAGATGCCCTATTCGGTCGCACCTGGCTGCAGAAAATTCTATCGGACAAACGCCGTCAGCTGCGCGATATTGATGTGGCGGTGTAATCGTCGAGCAGTGATCGTCAGCGAAATTTCCCGGCGGTTTGCAGGCGCTTGGGTCTGACGCCGAGCACCACAATGTTCTTGCCGGTCGCCGAAATATGATTCTGGTCTTCCATGTCTTTGAGGACCTTGCCGACCATCTCCCGCGAACAGCCGACCAGACGCGACAATTCCTGTCGCGTGACACGCACCTGCATGCCATTGGGATGGGTCATCGCGTCGGGCTGCTCGCAAAGATCGAGCAGCGTGCGGGCCACGCGACCATACACATCCATAAAAGCGAGATCGCCGAGCTTACGATTGGTATTCCGTAGCCGACGTGCCAGCTGGGAAGTCATGGCAATAATTAAATCAGGATAGATTTCGGTCAGGGCTTTGAGCTTCTTGTAGCCGATTTGCGCGATTTCGCATTCACCGCGCGCGCGGACCAGCGCGGTGCGGCTGGCGTCTTCGTTGAAGAGTCCAATTTCTCCGAAGAACTCACCGGGATTGAGATAGGCGAGGACAATTTCGTGTCCTTTATCGTCCTCCAACAACACTGTCACCGAACCGCGAATGATGAAGAAGAGTTCACCGGCCGGATCGCCTTGCCGAATGATGGCCGCCTTGGTCGAAAAAACTCGACGGTGGCAATGCGCCAGCAGCTTGGCTATCGATTGCTCGACGGTATTCGTCAGCAGCGACATGCTTGTGTACTCCTTAATTTTTGCGGATAAGTCGACCCGGTGCGGCGCGGCAGCGTCTGTCACTTGTCGGTTAACTCCAGTCCTTCGTCAATCGGCGACCCACCGGCCGCTGTCAAACGCATAGTGTAGTTTGCGCTGCGCGGCCGTCACCGCCCAGCCGCCGTCACGTGGCTCGTAAATCTGGAACAGGCGAACCAGTTTTCCGTCTATAACTGCGACCTCGTCGTCACCTCGATAGCCCTGTTTTTGTCGGTCATCAAGTTCGGCCAGCTTGATAGGCTGCAATAGCTCGTGCGTCCAGCTGAATACCCTGATCACCGTCGCCTGGGTTTCTGCCTCGGTGTAAGTCACCACAACTTCAAA
>JANOXY010000150.1:0-13369 GCA_031418675.1 Pseudomonadota bacterium | reverse complement strand
GAGCCGATGGAGACCGAGGAAGTCTGAGTCATGAAGCGGGTCTCCACATCAGGCGATCAATCGATGGCGGTCACTTCGCATCAAGCGCGGGACGGTGACGGCGCCCCTACCCGGTTTCGCCGCAAGGCCGCAATTCGACGTTAAAAGACCACACCGAGCGGTCCTGCTGCAGGATATGCCAGATCTCTTCGGCGATGGCGGCGGGCTTAATGAAAAATTCGTCAGACTGGCCGGCGAAACGCTCGCGTGTCCACGCCAGGTCGATGACCGCGTCGATCATCATCGATGCGGGGTTGGGTCGACTCCGCCCGCGACCCGGTGAGAAGCGAGGGCCTGAGTGGCTCACCTCGGTTCACCCCGACAAGCTGGACTGCATACGCAAGGTGTGATCGTCTTCGTGTTCATGGGTGAACACCCGGGCGAGTTCGCTGACTAGCGCGCCGCTGCGACGCGTCTCAATGCGGTCTTCGGCCTGTTCAATGCGCCCGTGCTTGTGACGAGTTTGTGGCTGGTGGTGACGTCGCGGCTTGCCTGAGCCGTCGCCACACAATCCCGCTCGGCAACACGTCCGTTGTCGCGCTGTACCAAGCGTCACCCCAGCGCGAGGCTGCGGGCAATGGCGGGCGCGAGTTCGACGACCAGATCCGGCTTGTGCAGAACACAGGCAACATCGAGCGCAGCGGCGGCGGCGGTGAGTTCCTCGGTCACCCGTCCCGACAGGAGGATGATGGGTAGTTGCGGCGCGAACGCACGGACTTCGCGCGCCAGCTCAAGGCCCGACAGGGCCGGCATGTTGTAGTCGCTGACCAGCACATCGAACGCCGCGGGGTTGGCCGCGAGGGCCGCGAGCGCAGCGCGCGCATCGACATGACCGCTGACGACGCAGCCCTCCTCGTTCAGTAGTTCTGACCCGAGAGCCACGAGTTGCGGTTCGTCGTCGACGTAGAGCACGCGCGCGCCGCCCAGGGGGAGCTGGGTCAACGTCGCTGTCCATGCTGGTGTGCTCGCCACCACGGGCGCGTGGACCGCCGGAAAGTACAGATGAAAGCGCGCGCCTGCGCCCGGCGCGCTGTCGACCACGATGGCGCCGCCATGTCTGGCGACGATGCCGTAAACCACTGACAGTCCGAGCCCGGTACCCTCGCCGATGCCGCGCGTCGTGAAGAACGGTTCGAAGATATGTTCGCGGGTCATGTCGTCCATACCCGCGCCGTTGTCGCTGACGGAGAGTTTCACGTACTCGCCCGGCGCCAGCGCACCGGGCAGGTCCGCGATCTGCGCGCCATCCAGCGCAGCATGCACGGCGTGCAATTCGATGCGGCCGTCGCTGCGGCCGTGCTGCTCGATCGCGCGCCAGGCGTTGGTGCACAGGTTCATCAGCACCTGGTGCATCTGAGTGGCATCGGCCAGGATCGGTGGCAGGCGCTCGTCGATACGGCGTTCGATGGCGACGCCAGCCGGGATCGCGCCGCGCAACATGCCCCACACCTCGTCGATCAGCGGTCCGAATTCGAGCGGACCGAGTTGCTGCGGCTGCTGGCGACTGAAGGCCAGGATCTGCTCCACCACTGCCTTGCCCCGCTGGCTGGCGTCATCGATGGCGGCAAGCCAGCCCGGCAGCGCCGTACTGTTGTGGGGCGCGCGCCGCGCGAGATGGACATTACCGAGGATCACGCTGAGGAGATTGTTGAAGTCGTGGGCGATGCCGCCGGCCAGCAGGCCCACGGCTTCGAGTCTGGCCGATTCCTGCATGCGGGCCTCGAGCTGTCGCCGTTCGGTGATGTCGATACCCGCTACGATCAGCATGCGGCGGTCGAGTTCACCCACGCGCAACGCGCCGCGCGCGGCGACCCAGCGCAGCGCGCCATCGTCGGGTCGCACGATACGATGCTCGATGTCATAGTCGGCCCCGTTCCGTACCGCATCGAGAGCGACGCGCACGCGGGCGAGATCATCTGGATGAACGATGCCCATTAACTGCACCGTCGTCAGTGGGGTCGAAGCAGTGCCCTGCAGACGCGCCCACCCGCCGGAGAAGGTCCATTCGTCGGTATCGAGGTCCCAGCGCGCCGCGCCCAGGTGGATCAGGTCCTCCGCCTCGGCGAGCAGCCGCCGGCCGACCTCGATCTCTTCGGCTGCGATCCACTGTGCCGATACATCCTGCAACGAGCCTGACAGGCGCAGCACCCGCCCCATGTGATCGAGGGTGGTTTGCGCCCGCACCTGACAGTATTTGAGCTTGCCATCGGCGGCGACCACGCGCAGGTCGATCTGCATCGGCTTGCCGTTCTGAAGCACTGTTTCCACCGCCTGCTGGTAGGACACGCGGTCGCTGGGATGGATGAAGCTCAGGGTCCGCGCGACCGTCACCTCGCAGCTCCCAACCGGGACGCCACAGATGCGATAGATCTCGTCCGACCACCAGACTTCGTCGTTCGCGGGGTCCCACGCCCAGCTGCCGATATAGGCAAGGGTCTGGGTTTCGTTGAGGCGCTCCAGCAGCAGCGCGTTGGCGCGTTCACCAGCCTCGGCGCGCGCCGCCGCCTCGAGACGGGCGACTTCGGCATCCTTGCGCGCGGTGATGTCGAGGATCTGCGCCACGCGGTAGAGCGGCTGCCGGTTTTGGTCATGCACCGCAGACTGCGTGACCTGTGCCCATACCACCGCGCCCGATTTTGTCAGGCAGCGCTTCTCGATGGTTGAATTCTGCGCTTCGCCACTCGCGATGCGGGCCATTTCCGCGTTACTCCGATCGCGATCATCGGGGTGGGTCACGTCCTGGATCGACCTGGCCAGCAATTCCGCCTCGCTGTAGCCGAGCATGCGGCAGAACGCAGGGTTGACCCTGGTGAAGTGCCCGTCGAGCGTGGTCAGGCTCAAGCCGCTGGCTGATTCATCGAAGGATTCCGCGTAGCGCCGCTCGCTCTCGCGCAAAACCCGCTCGGCATTGCGCAACTCACTGACATCGGTCCAGACGCCGATCCTCTCGCTCGGCTGGCCCTGCGCGTCATGGAGCAGCGCCGAATCGTCGAGCATCGTCAGGTAGTGCCCATCCCGGTGCCGGAAGCGAAACTCGAACCGCGGCCGCGGGCCGTGTTGATGGTCTTCCATCCAACGGCTCAGCCGTTCGAGATCATCGCCATGGATCCGCGACAGCCAGAACATCGGGTCGCCGATGAAGCGCGCGGTCGAAAAGCCGAGCATGGTCTCCGCGTAGGGACTGACAAAGCTCGTGACATACGGCGCTTCGGCCGCTGCCACGTAGAACATCGCCGGCATCGCCAGCAAGCGCTGGTTCAGACGCTCTTCTTCGCGATAGGCCGTGACCAGGCCACGGCGCGCGACCCGCTCGCTTTCCATCGCCAGCGCCAGGGCACCTCCGACGGTGCCGACCGCAATCATGAAGATCTGGATCTGGGCGAGTTCGTCCGCTGCCAGTGCGTGGGACTGCGGCCACAGCAGGGGTGGCAACCACACGCTGAGCACGGCGAGGATTTCGAGGAGGGCGATAACGACACTCGACACCCATGCAGGAAAGCGCACCGCCGCCCACAGCAGCGGCACGATGCCGCTCACATGCGCGACGTCCAACAGCGATGGGCTTGCTGCCACCAGTGGCAGTCTGGCCAGCGGGACGATCAGCACGGTGGTCGCCAGCAGGGCCGCAAATTCTGTCCTCTGGCGAACGCGCGGGCCGTCGGCGAAGGCGAGCGCGCGCACGGGATCGGCCACCGGTTGCCACCACAACAGGAAGGGCGGTAGCAGGCACAGCACGGTGGTCGCGTCACCCAGCCACCAGCGTGCCCACGATTCGAGCGCGGCCGGCGCGAGCGGCGCGCTGAAGCCATGCATGAACAAGGTGCCCAGCGTCGCACCGACGCCGGTCGCGCCGATGCCGGCGATCGCGACGATGGCGATATAGCGGCGGTAATCGAGCACGCGCTCGGCGCCGAGGATACGCCGCAACGCGCCGGCTCCCAGCAGCACTTCGATGACGGTATTGCCCGCCACCACGGCCGCGGTAACAACACCGTTCTGGTACTGGAAATAGGACAGGGTGAAGTCGGCCGCGAAGATCGCTGGCCACCAGCCGGCTCCGCTGCGGTAGAGAAAAGCCATGCCAAGCGCGATTGGCGGATACCACAACGCGGGTCCGCTGTGCGGTTGCAGGACGATGACCAGCGCGCCGCTCGCGAGATAGGCCACGAGCCAGGGGCAGGCAGGGCGAATGCGGGACCAGGCGCTCACAAACCGATCGACTCCCAGGGCGGTACGAACACGCTGTCCCGCAGCAGCCGCGCGACAAGCCCGATACTAGCGCGCACGCTGCGAGGATAGTACGGGTGCGGTTTCAGGCTTTGTAGTCTGGCGGCAACCGCGTGCGCGATTTTTTAAACCCTTTGCACGCGCGCTGCCACACCCGTCCACCGCGAATGTCGCGTCTCAGGGCTGCTCTATGATGTCCTTGTGCATCGGCGCCAACAGGGCTGGCAGTTGGCGCCGATGCGGAATTGAGCCATTTCCGGGTGGAGCGCCAGCTTTTCAGTGAGCCACTTCAATCAGGTCCCGAACCGCCTCGTCTCGGCTTATCGTGCGGTATTGTCTGGCTCATTGCGGCATCGGCGGGGTGGCTCAGTCCAGAATCGGCGTCAACAGATGACTGGTTGCTGGTAGATCACTTCACTCCAATTGTTAAGCCTTACTCTGTGTCGGCATCGGGAACCCCCTCTGTGAAGTTCTAACTCGTCGTCGCTAAAAACTTTGATCCTCTCAGAGACCCGATACACTGCCTCATCGCGAGATATCCGGGCCGGAGCGAGAAGACCCGGCACGCAGAGCCGACCACCGCACGCAGTAGGAGTCTCGAAAGCCGCAGGACGGCGCGTCCAGAATTCGGCCTTCGCTGCATTGCGCTTGTTGCGCCTCTATCGATCGAGCGTTGACACACGTGATCGCCACGGAATAGCTTCAGATCGTCGTACTCACGCCCGTTGTGTAACGGAACGATAGAACCTGTCGCTCTTCATTCATCGGTGCACCGACGCGGAGACTGTGTCCATGGCCACTGCATGCATCGAGCGGATATTCCACATCAACGTGGTATGCCGCGACCTCGAGCGGTCGTTGCGGTTCTACGTTGATATCCTCGGCATGCACGTCGTCGATGGCCCGTTCGACGCCGAGGGCGCGGCGCTCGCAGGGATCGGGCACGGCGCGCAAAGCTGGGGTATCGCGCCCGATGCCGTGAAGATTCGGTTCGCTTTCCTGCGCTTCGGCGACGACGCTGCCGAAACCATCCTGGACCTGTTGGAGTTCGTCGAGCCGCGCTCCTACGGCGCACCGCATCCGAACCTGCAGATGATTGGGATTGCGCGCATCGCACTCAAAGTCAGCGACGTCCAGTCCAGCTACGAGGCCATGCTGGCCACGGGCGTGAAGTTCATTTCACCGCCCGTGCACATCACACTTGGCGACAACCTGCTGCACGGGATCGCCTACTGCTGCTTCTACGATCCCGACGGGACGATACTGGAGCTGTACGGTCCGCACACCACTTCCAGCGCATCGTGAGACCTGAACTATGACGACAACGCGCACACGCGTTGCGCACCATTCCACAAAGGGGAGCTACTTATGGACATCCGCACGGTAACGTTCTACAGCGAAGGCGTGAAACTGGTAGGCGATCTCTTCCTGCCGGACGGCATGAAACCTGACGAGCGGCGACCCGGCATCGTGCTCTGCCACGGGTTCTCGGGCATCCGCGCCGGCATCCTGCCCGACTACGCCAAGGCCCTCTGCGAGGCGGGCTTCGTCGCGCTGACATTCGACTACCGCGGCTTCGGCGACAGCGAAGGCATGCGGTGGCGCCTGATCCCGCTCGAGCAGGTCGACGACATCCGCAACGCGATCAGCTACATGGAAGGGGTGCCGGAAGTCGACGCGGATCGCATCGGACTGTGGGGCACCAGTTTTGGCGGAGGGCATGCGCCGTACACGGCGGCGATCGATCCGCGCGTCAAGGTCGTGGTCGCACAGGTGGGCTTCGGCGACGGCGAGCGCTTGATACTCGACTCGCGCGGCTATGCCGCCCGCGTCAAGCTGCAGCAGGATCTGGCGGCCGACCGCCAGCGGCGCGTTCGCGAAGGCAAGGGCGGCACGCTCGATCCGATAGCCATCCTGAACGCGGCCCAGACCAAGGCTTTCCTCGAGCCGTTTCTGATTGAGAATCCTGCGATGAAATGCGATATCTCGCTTGAAACGATCGAGAAGACGCTCGAGTACAAACCGATAGAACTGGTCGATCGCATCGCGCCGCGTCCGCTTCTCCTGATCGGCGCACGTGACGACGACACCTGTCCTATTGAGGGCTATGAAAAGCTCTACGAGCGCGCCCGCGAGCCGAAGAAGTTCGTGGTGTTCCCGATCACACACTACGAGATCTACGCCGGCGAGTGGCTGGAGAAGTCCTCGGGCCTCGCGTGCGAGTGGTTCACGCGCTATCTCATTTAACGGCGCCGGCTCGGCGACGCGACAAGTGGTAAGCACCACTGGCGTGTGTCTGCGCAAACGGCAGGCCTGCTAACTGCCATCCCGTAACAAGACGACGGAGAACAGCCGTGGCCATCCGCGCATTCGACCATATCGCGCTACCTGGCGGCGATCTCGCCGCGCTCGCCGCCTTCTATCGCACGCTGGGATGCGAAGTGCGAGAAGACAACGATTACATCGTCTCTGTCCACTTTGGCACCAACAAAATCAACTTTCACCGGCCGAGCCTGTGGCAGAAGCCGTCGTTCACGCTGCGCGCGGCTGACACTGAGCCCGGCTGCGGCGATCTCTGTTTTGTGTGGGGCGGGACAGTCGATGAAGCGAGCGCCGCAATCCGCGCGGCCGGAGCATCAATCGAAGAAGGGCCTATTGGTCGCGAAGGTGGCCGCAACATGGAAGGCACGAGCGTGTACACGCGCGACCCGGACGGCAACCTCGTGGAGCTGATGGTTTACCCTGTCTGAAGATTCCGCTTTCCCTTGCACCTGGCGCAGTGAAGATAGCGTGATGAACAATTTCGAATTTGGCCTGCTGTACTCGTTCCGCGATCGGCCGCGTTGGCATGCGCTGTGGGAGCAGGTGTACGACCAGCACATTGCGGACATTGGCAAGCTCAAGCGCCGGCAATCAACGCGCCGATCACGCTCAGTTGCAAGCTAACGAACAGATTCGCCAGCTGGTTGAGCGATTCCAATCAGCAATACGCGACAAGGTGGTGCCCGAGTTCGTGTGCCGGACGCTCGATAACATCAACGAACCGCTTAGCATCGAACATGCTGAGAAATACGAAGGTCTGGTGAATTTGCTCGAACCGCTGGATTACTTCGACTACGAACCCTGGATGCGCAACTATCTCGCGGACGCATCGATGCAGAATCCGCATCACCCTTTGCGGTTTGAGGGTCTCAGTGTCCGTAACAGGGTGAAGCTGGTATTGGCTGCGCGTTGGCAGAAACCGGAAGGCGGCGCCATGGCGGAATTCAAGACCCGCTTTGGGCCGTTCATGAAGCGTTACACGCCAGCCGAAGACGGATTGATTATCGAGCTCTCAGTGGAACTCCCGGCGCGGGTTGTCCCGGTTGCTGATAAAGCGGCGTTCAATCGATTGATTGAACTGACAAGATCGCAGGCCACTTTCCGAGTCAGAGCAACAGAAGGAAACCCTGAGATATCGCGAACCGATTTACGCCCACGAACTGTTGGGGTTGAGCCCTTGCATGGAAAGTGGCGTAGCTTTGAACTGCAGTGGGTCTCCATCAACCTGTTCGCTAAGTCCTGCGATAAAGTCGGCTGGGCTAACGCCCCTGAATAGCGGCTTGACGCCATTGCGCAAATCAAAAGGTCAACCCGCCCATTGCCCGTCACCGGTGACGATTTCATCACGCGGCAACTAAAGTCACCCGGATCAAACCTGCTTCGGTGCGCGATATCGCAACGTGCCGTGTGCATCATTGATTGAGATCACTTCACGCTCGCCACGCAGCGCATTGACCAGCCAGAGACGTTCGACCTTCGCCAGGTCTGCGACTGGGAGACTCTGTTCTGTGACCAGACCCCGCAGGAGCAGGTGTTGCCGATAGACACCCGCGAGCAATCCGTCTTCCAGAGGAGGGGTGTAGTTGATGCCGTTGACCTGGAAAACCACATTGGCTATGGAACTTTCCGTTACCTGTCCATCGCCGTTGTACAGCAGAACCTCTTCACCGTTGCCACGTGGGTCGTAGTGGCTACGTAGCGTGGTCTTGTGGTGGAGAAGCACCTGATCCATCTCCTGGGGCAGCGCCGCAAGCACGATCCCCCTCACAGGTTTGCTGTGTGCAACCAGTGCAGACGCCCGCAGACTGAATCGCCCGCGAGCATCGAACATCACCCTGACACGCATGTCGCAATCAAAATCCCTGGCTGCGTGGTCTAGCAGGCGATCAAACGCGACCCGATCAAAAGGCTGGTTGAACCAATTTGCACTGGTCGCCATACGATCCCGGTGGAGATGACGCAGAAAATACCCGTCAGCGACCGAAAAGCGCAGAGTCTCGAGCAAATCGAAAGGCGGCCAGGGCGGCTGGTTGACCACCCGCGCTTTCGCTGCGAGTTCCTGCCATTCGTCGTCCGGATCAGAATCCCAGACGATGCCTCCGCCTGCACCGTAGGTCGCCTGACCTGATTGCCGATCAAACCACGCTGTGCGGATAGCAATGCTGAAGCGGGCCTTGCGCCCGGGCTCTATCACACCGATTGCACCGGTGTAGATTTCACGCGGTGAAGTTTCCAGATCGCAGATGATCTGCATGCTTGACCCTTTGGGTGCTCCAGTTACTGAAGCACCGGGAAAAAGTGCTCGGAACAGTTCTGAAATGGATGCGTCGGTGCCCGCCTGAACCGTCGACGTCATCTGCCAGACATGCAACAACCGTTCGATGCCGAAGAGCTCCGTAACCCGAACACTGCCGGTGTGGGCAATGCGGCCGAGATCGTGACGCACCATGTCGGTGATCATGACGTTCTCGGCGCGGTTCTTCTCCGAGCTACGCAACCACATGGCCTGACCCTGATCTTTCGCCACAATGGGTGATCGCAGCGCCGTGCCTTTCATCGGTTGGCAGGTGACGGTGTTGCCGTTCAGCTCAAACAGTAATTCCGGGGACGCAGAAACTACAGAGAATTCCGGTGTCTCGATGTAGGCGCCAAAACGTGTGTGTTCCGCCACACTGAGGAAGAGCTCAAAGGCATTTACGCCGTGCGAGTCCAGCCGTTCGGTGTGATTGACTTGATAGGCGCGACCCGCGGCGAGCGCCTCGCGGATTTGTGCCAGTCGTGCTCTATAAGCTTCTTTGTCGGTGGCGAGGGACCATGGCAACCTGAGAGTGGATGGTGTTCCCCGTGTCAAGTTGAGTTGCCCGGAAAGCGGCCAGCTGAAAGGCAACCAGCCATCAAACACGCCAAAACAAACCAGCGGCAACCTGCCCCTTGGGTGTGTCGTCAGCGACGGATCGAAGGCCGACGCCGCTTCATAGGACACAAAACCCGCCGCTGTGTGCCCGTCCGCCACCAGCGCTTCGACCTCGCTCATGACGGGCATGACGTCAGCAGTGCACGATGCCTGCAGCACAACTCGTGGGCGTTGATACTCGCGCCATCCTTCGGAGGCACGGCAGATGATTCGAAGGCGCACAGTCAGGTTTGCACGGGCTTAAATAGATTGGCGGGCGGTAGCTTACCGTGGCCCGGCTGCTGCACCATGAGAAGTTTGCGAAATGGATGTGACCAGCCGAGGTCGACTGATTTCAGATTTTCAGCACGAGCGGTTCTGAGCAGCACCACGTATGCCGCACGAACGCTAGTCAGACCCGTCGCATCACCGTGCAGTCCCACTCAGAGAGGAAGGGTGGCGGGTGGTTGAATCGCTTGTGAACCCTGACGGGGTGCGTCGACACTTTGGGATTCGGGTCGATTGAGGAAAGGAACAGGAGCGACAGCACCCTTACAAGTGACCGTGCATACCGAAGCTGATGCTTCACGTGGGTGTCTTCGATAATGTCGGCATGGGTAAACGACTGCGCCACTACGTGCGCAAGACGCACTGGTGGCGGGTCGATGGAGAGTTACGCGGGACAGCCTGACAGCGTTAGTCAGACTCCGCGATCCGTATAACAACGCGCATATTGCACGTGCAATAGATACCGATTCACTGTTTCGCAAAGACGGGTAGATTTTTAATGAGATGGCGCGCTGGCTACCGACTGTGGGGTCCGCTTTTCTGACTCGTAGAAGTGACTGCACATTGCCCCTGAGCGGCTGCAGTTGGCCGACAACGGAAGTAACTGCCCCTAAACGCAGGTACCGTCAGCGAGCCATCGGAATCGACAGGCCGAAAGCGCCGCTACCGACCCACAAGAGACTGTGATGCCGATCCGCTATGGCGCGGAGGAAAATGCCACCGGCAGCCCAGCCGAGTTCCATTCTTTCATGCCACCGCGTAACAGCACGAGATCCGAGAACCCCGCTTCATGTAATAGATGGATTGCCTGCGTCGACCGCCTTTCAGAGAGGCACACTACTGCAATTGGTCGATTGCGCTGTTGTTCCAGTTCGTTAAGTCGACTCGGCAGGCCTGCGAGTGCGATATTAATCGCGCCGGCGATGTGTCCAAGCGATCCGGTGTATTCGTCAGCGTTGCGTACATCAAGTACCACGATGTCCGTTGGCGCCCCTAGTCGCCGCTTGAGTTCAACCGCCTCGATGGTAGTAATCGCGAATGGCAGATTCCTGGGCGCGCGAAGTTTTCTGATTAGGATGGGTAGCAGGCTGACGAGCGCGAGCACTGCGACAGCGAATAACATTGTGCGCACAATACCCTCCCGCCCGATCGCGGCTTTACGTCCGATATAACCAAGATAGCTGCACGCGGCCGCACCAGGCAGCATGAACACTTAACTCGCGACGACATAGTGAGTGAACTTTATCGGCGTGAGTCCAAGCGCATAGTTCAGCAAATTGAAAGGAATATCGCACCAGGTAGAAAAACACCGCAGCAATCACGTATGCGGTGACGAACACGAAGGGGCCGGCTAAGCCAAAACGCTGGACCCAATGCTGAAGCGCCTCAGCGCCAAAATCGTCACGATTCAACACGGCCCACGCAATGCCCGGAAGCAAAAAAAACAGCAATGCGACGCGAGTGGCGGTGCGACTGTTCATGCCGAGCCTTTTGTCGCTTGGCGGCCACGTCGCCGGTTAATAGCGTAATCCGTCACTGCACCGACGAATGGCAGCAGCAACATCCCGTCGAGTCGGTCGACTTGGTGTGAGTCCCGATACTCTGGGATCCCAATCGTCATCGCCGTGTGGCCTGCAGCGGGTTGGCTCTTATAGGTACCAAGCAGTCGATCCCACAGCGCGAGGTTGAATCCGAAGTTGCTGTTCGTTTCGTCGGGCTCGATGGAATGATGGACGCGGTGCATATCAGGGGTGACGATAAACCAGCGTAGGGCGCGGTCGATACCGAGTGACACGCGCACGTTGGAGTGATTAAACATTGCTGTTGCGTTCAGCAAGACTTCAAAGATAAGCACAGCCATAGGCGGCGCTCCCAGTGACACAATCACCGAAAACTTGATGAGCATTGAGAGAACGATCTCAATCGGGTGAAAGCGCGCGCCGGTGGTCACGTCAAAATCGAGATCGGCATGGTGCATGCGGTGCAACCGCCATAGCGCGGGCACCGCGTGAAACAGAACATGTTGTAAATAGATCGCGAGGTCGAGTACGACGACGCCAACGAAAACTCGCCAACCTGCCGGCAGGTTAATATGGTTCAGCAGACCCCACTCGTTCTGCGTGCCCTGTAAAGCGAGGCCAACCGCTGCTGTCGGAAAAAGGACGCGCACAACGAGGGTATTCAGAAAAATGAGCGCCAAATTACTGGTCCACCGCAACCCTTTAGGCACGCTCGCCGCTCGCCGCGGCGCCAGGACCTCCCACAACGCCATGACGGCGAAGACACCAACGAACGCGCTCAACCTGATGAAAGGCTCGTGGGCTAGTAGAGGTTCATTCAACGCGGTACGCTCGTTGCGGAATTTGGGGAATTACAGCTCAAAAATCCTTATTCAATAAATACATTGATTAATGTCATTTAGTGAATTGCTTATGTCAAGCGGCGATTTAAAGAAGCAACTATTCGAGCAATTCGCACGAGTTGGGAAAGTGCTCGGAAGCGCGCATCGTTTGGAATTGCTCGAATTGCTGGCACAGGGAGAGCGCACGGTGGAGGATTTGGCGCGACTTGCGAAATTGCCGATAGCGAACGTCTCGCAACATCTGCAGCAACTTCGTCGCGCCGCGTTAGTGGTTACGCGCAAGCAGGGTTTGTACGTTCATTACAGCCTCGCCAGCCCGGCCGTAAGCGTTTTGTTGTCTGCGATCCAGCAGATTGCAGACCGGCATTTGGGCGAAGTGGAAAAGCTAGTTCGAACCTATTTGACCAGCAAGGATGATTTCGAGCCTGTTTCGCGTCGAGAGTTACTGTCGCGAGCCCGGGATGGTCTGGTCACGGTATTGGATGTGCGACCGGTCGAGGAGTATAGGGCCGGGCATGTGGCCGGTGCGATCAACGTCGAACTCAAAGACCTCCCTAAACGGCTACATGAATTCAAACGAAATCGCGAAATTGTTGCTTATTGCCGTGGCCCGTTCTGCATTCTCGCCTATGAAGCGGTTGCGCAACTCCGTGCCAAAGGATTTAAGGCGCGTCGTCTTGAAGATGGTTTTCCAGAATGGAAATGCGCTGGCCTTCCGGTCGCAATGCGATGACAGGAGGGAGCTTCTGCTGCCTACGCTGCGGGGCGACTTAGGCGGCTGCTTTCTGACGATTAGATTGAGGGGCCGTATTTCCGCTTCTGGCAGACAACAGAACTAACCACCCCTCAGGCACCGGTAGGTCGGCGAGACATCGGGAGCGGCGGGCGGGAACCGCCGTCATCGACCCGCAGCTGCCTCATGACCTCGGCCTCTAGTTTCCCCGTTCGCGGACGTTCCTGCTACCAGCGAGGTTGCCCAAGGCTGGGTGAACCCAGTAGCTTGCGCCTGCACAATCTCACTGTGAGAAACGCTGGCCATCGAATATGACAGCCGCTTCTCATGGTCTCACTTGTTAAACATTCTATTGTCGTGATGTTGATCAACATTCCTCTGCTGGAAAAATCGTGCGGATTTCATGTCTGAGTGCAGCTGCGGGTCGATGTACTAAACCGCTCGCGCGGTACCTCCTAGTCAAGTCGTCGTAAACTTTGGCGTCTTTGCCGGTGTTGGCCGGAAG
>JANOXY010000149.1:0-5321 GCA_031418675.1 Pseudomonadota bacterium | reverse complement strand
CCACGCGCCAGATCGAGTTCAAGCACCCGCGTCATGCGCGATAAATCGATCACCAGACCGCCGGCGTGGGGGTTTGCACCGCCGGCGTACATAGTGCCGCCGCCGCGCAGGTAAACGGGTACGGCACGCGCTGCGGCATGCGCCACGATCGTCACAACTTCTGCGGCGCTGCCGGGTTGCACGGCCAGCTCCGCCCGGCCCACTGCCACCATGGAACAGTCGCGCCGGTAGGACAGCAGATCGATCGGATCTGCGTAAACCGTTGTGCCGTCGAGATCGGCGGCCAAGGCCTGCAATGTGGCGAGCTCGGTCACGACGGCAGCTGCTGATGCAGGGTGAAATAACGTGCCACGAAGCTCGCGAAGCCGAGGACTTCAATGCCATCACCAGCGTTGGCATTCAGGTGGCAGGCACAGCGCGGATCGAGCGTCACAGCCACACCCGACGCCGGTAGTCGCGCCCGTGCCATGCGGGCTGCCGATAGTGGTTCGATGACGGGCATGCCGCCGGCCGCGCCACAACAGCTGGCATAGGGATTGGGGAAGGTAGCGTTGCTCAGGGTCAGACCCAGTGCGCCAAACAGCGCTGCGACGGCGTGCTCGTCGCCATCGGCAGCGCTGAACTTATGCTGGCAGGATTCGATCAGGCGCACCGCCGAAGGCGCCTGCACTGCGCTTCTCCGTTGCAAAGCCAGCGCGCCGCCAGCCACCGCCGCGCACAGCCAGGCGGCAACACTGCGCGCCTCGACGCCCGCCGCCTGCAGCTGCTTGCGGCATTCACTGCCCGTCACCAGTACCTCGCGACCGGCGAGCGCAGCCGCGGCGGCACTCGCCAAGGCGTCCGCCTCGCGCCGCAAGCCAAGTTCCGCCAGCGGCGCACCACAACAAGCGGTCGTTGCGATGCCCACATCGAATCCGGCATCACTTAACAAGCCGCAGGCGGCGCGCGCTTCGGCCGGCAGCCCAAGCGCGGCGGCGCAGCCGGCAAATAACAAGGGGCCACGCTCGGAGGCCGCAGCCGGGAACTGAGCGCACCAGTCGTGACGTTGCGTGCGCGGCACACCGTAAGGATTGCCTTGCTCGAAAAAAACATCGCGCACCTGCGCCAGGGCTGGTGGCAGACAATCTGCGGCGATCAGCTCTTCGCGCAGCGCGCGCCCGACACTGGCCGGATGCAGGCCAATGGGGCAGGCCGTTTCACAATTGCCGCAGGTGGTGCAGGTAAAAACACGCTGGGCAAGCGCCTCAGCGTTCAAGGCCTGGCCTTCAACGATGGTCCGCGCGGCTTCGATATAACCACGTCCCGAATAACCCGGTGCGCGGCTGTGTTGTTCCATGGTCGCGCAAACACCGCTCATGCCGCGCGCGGGCCACACGGCATCCACGCAGTAGTTACAGCTCGAACAGTGGTAGAGCTCACGCGCGAAGCTCGCCACGAAATCCTCAGAAAGTCGGTCGATGATTTTGCTCATGGGTCTAGATCGTGCTGCAAGGCCGTCGCACTAGGTATCGTCGCGGCGACCCAGCCCCAGCAGTGCGATAAGCGCACAACAGGCACCGGTACACAGCACAATCAACAGCCCGACATCGCGTGCCGCGGCGAGCGCCTGGGCGCGATCGAGTGCGCCGCTCACGACCAGCACGGCCAACGCCACCGCAGCGACGATGAGCAGCGCTGCACCCGCCTGCAAGGTTCGTAACACCGTTGGATTCATGGGCCACTTCCTGTTCGCTGGCGTATTAGTACGGGAGCGTAAAGTGTACGACATCAGCTTGCCACGTAGCGCTGCGAGCGGCGCCGGGACTAGCCCGTCGCACGGGTAACAGCCAAACGCCGCGTCAAGTTGTCACAGCGTGGTGACATAGCGAGAGGCCTTGATTTATGCCGAAGTTGAATACCAAACATGTACGCGACCATCAACCCGGTTCACAATAGCGAACCACAATTTTCCACCATCCCCTAGGAGAGCAATATGTCGAATTCCATCGATCGTCGCGGCTTTGGTCGCCTCTGCGCCGGCCTCGCTGCTGTCGCGGCAACCGGCACAAGTCGTCTCGCCCATGCCGCCGATCTGCCCCACGTCGACGAGGCGGGGCCACAAGCCCAGGCGCTGGGCTACGTGCACGATGCCAGCAAGGTCGACAAGGTCAAATTTGCCGGCTTCGTGGCGGGAAGCATCTGTGGAGGTTGTCAGCTGTTTACGGGCGGCTCTGCGGAATGGGGGCCCTGTGCGCTGTTTGCCGGAGCGGCAGTCAATACCAAAGGCTGGTGCAGCGCGTTCGCGAAGAAGGCCTGATTACGAGTTTTAGTTGCGGACAAGACCGGCCATAGGCCGGTCTTTTTTCTTCTCGAGCTGCCGCGCAACTCGGGCAGTGAACCCATTGCACTGGAGACTTCTTGAATATCGAAGTCATGCGACATCCAGGCGCCTATCGAGCTCAGTAGGCGCCGACGAATCGAAGGTGCTCCTCGCGACGCGCTGCTGCTTTGACAAATACAACTGCACAGCGCCCACGGAAAGATTTGCAGCAACCCAAGCGGCAGGGCAAAAAGCGCAAGGAATGAGCGTGTGCTGCGTACGCCGCAGCGGCGGCCGTACTCAGGTTTTAGGCTTGCCGTCGCCGACGACGCTCAAATTAGGTGGCGTGTGGCCGTCGTTGCGAATGCGGTGGCGGGCCACTTCCAGCGCTTCGCGCAGGGCATCGCGTTCCAGGGAGAGATCAGACACCAGCTTGCGCAGCCGTTCGTTCTCGCGGCGCAGGGCTAAAGTATTGCCTTCGCGCTCGACACGGGTGGCACCATATTCGCGACACCAGCGCTGATAGCGCTGTTCGCTGATACCCAAGGTCTCGCACACCTCCGTCAAGGGACGCCCCTCACCCAGCGCGTCTTCAGCGCGCTCCAGCAAGCCGATAATGTCTAGCGCAGTGAGTCGCTGCACAGCCGGTAAACTGGCGGTCGTCGCATCGAAGAGGGTCGTCTCGGCCGCTGCGGGCGACGCGCCGTCCGCCGAGGCCGCAACTTCGCGGCCCGGAATAGCCGCCAGCAGCTGCGCCACGGTGCGCACACATTCGCCAAAAGCAAACACCATTTCGCTGGTCAGCGGCCCCCTGCTGAAAGGCAGCAATTGTTTTTCGTTGATGAGGTAGGTGCCGTTGCGCGATTCGAGGTCAGTCAAAAAACATTCGTCCCCATCAATGTCCAGACGGGCGTGGCGTCGCGACACCGTGTCGTCATAAAGGGCGATATCGCCCGCGCGCCCAATGATGTAAGTGTTTTTCGCCATGCTCGTCAGTCTAGTTGGTTGCGTCGACCGGCGCCATTGGGGTGGCCGGGATCATAGGCCCAGAATATCGGCTGCTGGCGCAAAACCATGACTGCCCCGGGCCAGAATCTGGCGCACCATCGGTCCGCCATCACCGGCCAGGTTGCACCACACGGGCGTGGCAAGCGGCCGTCGTCCGGAATCGCTCAGGGACAGCACCCACGGCAACAGGCGGCGTTCACGATTCTGAGCGACCACCAGCGCGATGCTGCCGTCGCCCAATTCAACCAGGCTGCCGATGGGATGGGTACCCAATACCTGGATCAGGAGTTCGACCAGTTCGCGCTGAAAAACCTCAACCGGCGCAGCGTAGAGTTCCTGCACCGCCTCGTGCATCACTATGGCTTCGGAATAGGCACGCTCACTCGTGATCGCGTCGAATGCATCGGCCAGACCTGCGATGCGTGCCAACAAGGGGATCTCCGCACCGTGCAAACCGCGCGGGTAGCCCGACCCGTCGAACCGTTCGTGGTGCGACGCGATCACCTCGAGCGTGCCGGGCGTCAGACCACCAAAATCATGGGCGATTTCAACACCGAACTTGACGTGCAGCTTGATGATTTCCGTTTCGCGCTTCTCCAGCCGGCGATTGGTCCGCAACAATTCTTTGGGTAGACGCAGTTTTCCCAGGTCAGCGAGCAGCATGCCCATGGCCAGCTCGTGGATGGTCTGGCGGCGCAGACCGAGTGCGCGCGCGATGCTGATCGCGAGGATCGTGCTGTTGACACAGTGTCGGAACGAAAATGCCTCCTCACCGGTCAGCGCGCGCAGCAACATGCCCGGATCGGGGTTGCGCAACATCGACTCCTCGAGTCTGGCTGCGGCAACTTTAACCGGCTCCAGCGTCGCGCGCTGACCGTCGCGGACGGCGTTTGTCAGGGCCTGAACAGCATTTTTTGCCAGCGCCAGTGCCGCTTGGGTCAGCGCCAACTCATCGCGGAAACTGGACTCGAGCGCGTAGTTGACTGCGGCTCGCGGTAAGGCGGTCGATTCGCGATTGGCGGGTTCACGCTCGCGATTTGATAAGGCCGACACCGAGCGTCTGACCTCGACCACGTCCCCCTGTTCGTTCAGTGTCACCAGTTGGCCATGACCAGACGGCGGCGGCACGCCATGCTTAACCTCGACATAGACGTAGTTGCAATACTCCGCAAGCTGTTTCAGCTCCTCGCTGGTGGCGATGCAAAAGCCCTGCAACAGAAAGGGCGTGCCCAGCCACGGGCGATCGAGTTTGACCACCTGCATACCGATGGCAAGTTCATGGACCTGCAGTCTGATAGTTTCAATGTTCACAGGGCAAAAACGCTTCCTGGCGCCGCGATGTTCGGTGTCGATGCTGGACGCGGCACGTGCGGGCCCAGAATAGCCGATGGGCATATTTCGGCATATCGCTAGGCGCTACGGGGCCTGGCCGCGGTGTGGGCTTGGGCTTGCACGCCCGGCACGCGGCCTGGTGATCAGCACAAAACGTAAACAATCGTGACACGAGGGCGCGTTTGTGTGACGCAGTGCGGTCCAGGAGCGCAGCGCCATGACCGATATTAGCCACTCACGACGCGTTCCATGACGCCGAGGACAACACGCCATGAATGACGATAGGACAGAGCCGTTATCGGTGGACGTTACCGACAATCCGATTTCCCATGTACGGTCACGGGTTGTGCCGAGTCACCTCGCCCGTCTGCGCGAATCCGTTGATCCGGGTCTCAGTCAGGCGCGCCGCACCTGTGCCGCGCTGGTTGCGTCCGCCGCAGATCCACCGTTGCGGCTGAAGACCGAATTTGAGCTGGTTGGCATAGGACGCCTGCGCACAAGCGCGCTGGAAGGATTTGTGTTGCAGGATCACCCGGAGCTGGCCGACGGTAGCTTTACCCTGTCGTTTGCTTATCGCGGCCGCGAACCCTTGGTCCACGTGTGCGCGTCGGAAACACTCTACAAGGTGCTGCGCCGCAAGCTGTTTGATCACGACCTGGATGTAAAAATTATTTCATCGGCG
>JANOXY010000148.1:0-13716 GCA_031418675.1 Pseudomonadota bacterium | reverse complement strand
CACCGCACGTCTGCGCCACGACAACTGTGCGCCCGCCGACCGACGCGCACGCATGGACGCCGCCAATCCACGCTACGTACTGCGCAACTACCTGGCGCAGCTGGCTATCGACGCCGCCGACGCGGGTGACTTCAGCAAGGTGCATGAATTGCTCGAGACACTACGTCAGCCCTATACCGATCAAGCGGGCCGCGCGCATCTCGCTGCAAAACGTCCCGACTGGGCGCGGCAGCGCGCCGGTTGTTCGATGTTGTCCTGTAGTTCCTGAGGCGCCGCCATGCTTGATCACGACCTGAGCTTGTTAAAACCCGACTACGCGGGCGGCTCGCTGGTGAACCTCATGCGCTCGCTGGGCGACACGCTGGGCGTGGCCAGCAATGCCTATGCGCCGCTGCGGCTGCTCGATGCAACGCGCCTGCGGCGTGCGCAGCGCATCGTGCTGTTGGTGATCGATGGACTTGGCGACGACTTGCTCGAACAACTCGGTCCGCACAGCGCTTTGCGTACCCTGAAGGCCGGCACCATCACCTCGGTTTATCCCCCGACCACGGCCACCGCCGTCACTACGCTCATGACGGGATTGGCGCCCCAACAACATGGACTGACCGGCTGGTTCATGCATTTCCGCAAACTGGGCGCGGTCACGGCGGTCCTGCCCTTTGTGCCACGCTACAGCCGCACGCCGATCTCGGGCAGCGGCATACCACTCGCAGCGATCGTTGACTGCCCCAGCTTTTGTGATGGTGTTGAAGGCGGCAGCGTGGCGCTATTGCCAGCGGCCATTGCCGATTCCGATTTCAGCCGTACCGTCGGCCACGGTGCAACCCGCATCGGCTATCGCGATTTGGCGGATTTTGCTGCCCGGCTTAGCGCATTGTGTGCGGGGAAAGACGACTCCCGCTATGTGTATGCCTATTGGTCGGACTTCGATCACCTCGCCCATCTGCATGGCCCTTCAAGTCCACAGGTCGCCAGCCATTTCCAAGCGCTGGACACAGCGCTGGCCGGCCTCGCGGAGATCTGCGCCCAGCACGGCACGCTGCTGGTCGCCACCGCCGACCACGGTTTTCTCGATAGTGGCCCGGCCGAGCGTGTTGATCTCGCCAATCATCCGCGATTGGCGGAATTTCTCACCTTGCCACTGTGTGGGGAACCGCGTTCAACCTACTGTTATGTGCGACACCATGACGCCGCACGTTTCGAAGCCTACGTACACGCCGAACTCGCTGAATACACGACCTTGGTCAGCAGCCCACAGCTGGTCGCCGATGGCTGGTTTGGCCATGGCACACCGCACCCCGAACTGCTGGCGCGTATCGGCGACTACACCTTGCAGATGCGCGAGCGCTATACAATGCGCGACTTGGTCACGGGCGAACGCAATATGGATCTATTCGGCATGCACGGCGGTGTGACGGCGGCCGAACAGCGTGTGCCACTGCTGCTGGCGGGCCCCTAATCGCCTGCCCTGCTCAGCGATAATCCGTGCCGGGATTAAACGCCACACCCTCGGCCAGCAGACCCTGACCCGGTACGTGGTTCACTTCCAGACGTGTACCGATCGGATCCTCAAACAACACCGAATAATAACCCGGTGCCCATCTGCCCTGCGCCGGACCGTGCACGATGTGGGCGCCTATCGTTTGCAGGAATTCGTGCACCGCATCGACCGCGGCTTTGTCGCGCACACGCAAGCACAGGTGATGCAGCCCGACGCGGGTCTGTATAAATCGCTCCTGAGCATAGGCTGGGTCGCATTTGCTGATGCCGATGGCGGTGCGACCACCCACAAAGTACATCATCTCCTCGCCGTCAAACGTCCGCTGCATGCCAAAAAAGGGCAGCAGCTGTTCGTAAAAACGCCGGCACGCCGGCCAATCACTGACCGAGAGAATGACATGCGCCACACCATTGATTTCAACCATAAGAACCTCTACTAGCTACGCCGCCCTGTAGGTCCGAATTTATTCGGACATTCGTTGGCGCTCGGCTACGCTCTGGAATGAATGTCCGAATAAATTCGGACCTACAGGCTGCTATCGCATTGCGAACCACACCACCGTCGCAACTATCCAACTCGCTTCATTGGCGGTTTCGCCGATGGCCATGCCCAGACGATTGCGGTCGAGTCCGGCTTCACGAATCGACAATACAATCTGCACCAGGCGCATACCGATGGTGACGTGGCCAGCGGTAAAGGCCACCATCGAAATACCATCACCACCGACGCGATAGATATTCCAGGCCAGGGTCAGCTGCGGCACGGCCTTGCAGAACACCGCGTAGGCGGCGTGCAGCATCGGGTCACCAAATTGCAGACCGCGGGCGCGGCCGATGGCCGTCGCGACGATCACCCCGCCGAGGGTGAGAGTCGCCGTGACGGTGTCAACCAGCGTCCACGCGACACCGGGCGAGAGCAACAGCAAGAGCAGGTTGGCGGCGCATACCACCGTCCACAGCGTGTAGATGGTAATAACCTGACGGGAAATGCGGCTGGCGAAATGTCGGTGAGCCCGCACCGCGAGACCGAGGTTGACCGCCAGGAACGCGACCCAGAACAACATCCATGTGACGCTGACACCTTCGACGGAATCCAACATGCGCACAAACTGCGAAATGCCAAACAGCAGCGAACAGCCGGCTTGCAGCACAAACAGTGCATCGGCCACCCGGCGCGCGCGCCCGGCGGCGTGGGGCACGACACTCACGGCAAGGTGATCAGTGCGCTGCCGGTAGTCTTGATCTCGCCGTGTTGGTTGCTCGTGGAGATTTCGACTTCAACACAGTGCGCACCGTCCACGTCCCGTTTAGCAGTAATGCGTGCGCGCGCGGTGATGGCATCGCCGATGTGGGTCATGGCCATGAAACGGGTCTGAAAGCTGCGTATGGCCGCTTGTGGCACCCATTGTGTGAGTACGCGCCCGCTATAACCCATCACCAGCATGCCGTGGGCGATCACATCATCAAGGCCGGAGGCCTTGGCAAAATCACCGTCAACATGGACTGGGTTGTGGTCGCCCGAGGCACCGCAATAGATTGCAAGCGTGTGGCGCGTGATGGGTGGCATGATCAGGGGCGGCAATTCATCGCCGACGGCGACACTATCAAAGCTCGGCATGGATTTTTTACTCATGGCTTCACGACCAACGAATAACGATTGTGCGATCGAACTGCGCGACCGGCGCACCGGCTGCGTCGCTGACAAAATTGCGTTGCACCAGAAACTGCAGGGCGCCGTTTTTCTTTTCGTAGATGTCGAGTAGTTCGGCGCTGAACGTCAGGGTCTCGCCGGCATAGGCCGTGCGGTGATAGGTAAAGGACTGCTCGCCATGCAAAACCTGCCCGAGCGGGATGCCAAGTTCCTTGAACCAGTCGTAGGGATCGGCCCGTTCCATTTCCAGACAGAAAAAAAACGTGGGTGGCACCGGCAGTGATGGATGTCCAGCCGCGCGCGCTGCCAGCTCGTCGCTGTAGATCGGATCGGTTTCACCTATCGCCTTGGCGAATAGACGCAAACGGCCTTTTTCGACGTCAGCCGCAAAGGGCGGCTGACGATAGCCGATAAATTTATGATCGATCATGAGGCCTCCTCGTCGGGGAATGTGCGAATAAATTCGCACCTACAATCCTGCTGTTGCGGTTTACGGTTTTGGCGGGAATGCGCGAATAAATTCGCACCTACGGGCCGTGGCCTAAGCAAGCACGTAGGTGCGAATTTATTCGCACATTCATTGCTTACCGCGCAGCTTACGCAAATCGCGGATCAGGCGTCGGCCCAGTGGCGCAAGCAGGCCCGGCACCAGGCGATAGCCCCACCACAGGGCCCGTGCATAAAACGGAAACACTATCATTGCCCGATTGCGCTCCATGCCCTCGAGAATGCGCTGTGCCGCCACATCAACCGAGACTTTGGCAAATGGAATGTTAGCGATCAGTTGCTCACGCGGCACGTTGACCATCTCGGTCGCATTGAAGATATTCGATGCCACGAAGCCGGGACAGACTACGCTCACCCGCACGCCGAGATCCTCGCCCTCGGCGCGCAGCGCCAGGGACAGGCCGACCACCGCATGCTTGGTCGCGCCATAGGGTGCATTGGTCGGAAACGGCACCAGGCCGGCCAGCGACGCGATGTTGACGATGTGGCCATGACCTTGGGCGGCCATCACTTTGTAGGCGGCGTCGCTGCCATACACCACGCCCATGAGGTTGACGTCGATCACACGCCGCCATTGGGCGACACTGAGATCGCGCGCATCGCCGGTTATGGAGATGCCCGCATTGTTGACCATCAGGTCGAGTCGCCCGTGGGATAACGATGTCTGCTCGACCAGCGCCGCCACCGCCTCGGCATCGGTGACATCCAGTGACACAGCGCTTGCACTATCGGCGCGCATGGTATTAATAGCCGCGGCCACCGCCGTTGCGCCGGCCAGATCGAGGTCGGTCACTAGCACTTTTGCGCCGCGGCGAGCGAGTTCCTGCGCCAAGGCGCGGCCTATACCAGAGGCAGCGCCAGTCACGATGCACACCTGTCCTGCCTGCTGCATAGTTCCCCCTTGTTTGTCGCTGCCCACTGGCGGCTATCCGTTAGGATGATAACCCCAATGACTAACACCGGAGAGACCCGTGAGTGAATCCCTGGCGACGGCGATCACTGCCATGCAGGATAAGTTGCGCCTCACGCCCGACACTGCCCAAGCACGCTTTTACAGCAGCTCGCAACTCACTGCGGGCTTCCGCAGCGATGTAAACATTCGCCAGCACCGTCTGGTGGTTGACGAACCCGCAGCCCTCGGCGGTGGCGATGCGGGCCCCAATCCCATTGAGCTACTGCTCGCCGCACTGGGCGCTTGTCAGGAAATCACCTATCGCGCCCATGCAAGCGCGTTAGGCATCGAATTGGACTCGGTCTCGGTGAAACTCGCGGGTGATATCGATCTGCGTGGTTTTTTCGGCGTCGACGCTAGAGTGCGCGCCGGCTTTCAAGCCATCCATGGCGAGGTACATATCGAATCGCGCGCGAGTCCAGCGGATCTCGCGCGCTTGAAGGCCGCCGTTGATGCCCATTGTCCGGTGCTCGACATGCTCTCAGCACCGGTGCCGGTGACACTCGATCTCGTCCACGATAAAAAAAAGGAGGATGCCCCGTGAGCTATCTACCGTGCGTCGAAGTAGAACCGTCCTCCGCCGCCAATGCCGCCGTCATCTGGATGCACGGCCTGGGTGCCGACGGCCATGATTTTGAGCCGGTAGTCCCGCACCTCGATCTCGCGCCGGGCCTGGCAGTGCGGTTTGTATTTCCCCACGCGCCTTCGATCCCGGTGACCTTGAACAATGGCTTCGTAATGCCGGCCTGGTACGACATCCTCAGTCTGGAACTGGGACGCCGCGTTGACGACGTGCAACTGCGCGCTTCCAGCGCTGCCGTGGGGCGCTTGATCGAACGCGAGCAACAGCGCGGCATCCGCGCTGCCAGGATCATCGTCGCGGGTTTCTCCCAGGGTGGTGCAGTGGGTTTCGAATTGGCCCTCACCTATCCCGAACGCCTCGCCGGGCTGATCGCACTATCGACCTATTTTGCGACTGAACAGAGTATTGTCCCCAACGTCGCCAATGCTGGCCTGCCGATCATGATCGGCCACGGCAGTCGCGATCCGATGGTCGCCGAAAGCCTCGGCCAACAAAGCGCGTCGCGCTTGCGCGAACTGGGCTACGCCGTTGACTACCACAGCTACCCCATCGAACACAGCGTGAGCATGGACGAGATCAAAGACATCGGCCGCTTTATCAGCGCCTGTCTGGCCGCTTGAACGAATTTGTCGCCATTGCGACAATCCTGGTGTGCGAATAAATTCGCGCCTACAACGAAGTTGTCGCCATTGCGACAATCGTGATGTGCGAATAAATTCGCACCTACACGGAAGCACTCTGTAGGTGCGAATTTATTCGCACATTTTTTCATAGCTTTTGACCAAAGCGCCGAGCCGACGCGCAATACGCGCCGCGTTCCCCAGTGAGGAGAGTTCAGATGGATTTCGGTTTTGTATTCATGGGCGATGTGCACATCCATAAGGACGTCAAGTACGCCGAGGACCACGGCTTTTCCCACGCCTGGCTCTACGACACCCAAATGTTGGGCAGCGAAGTCTACGCAACGCTCGCGCTGTGCGCCGATCGCACCAGCAAGATCAAGCTCGGCCCGGGTGTGACCAATCCCGCCTCGCGTATCGCCCCGCTGTCTGCCTGCGGCATGGCCACCATCAACGAGCTGGCGCCCGGTCGCGCCATCATGGGCATCGGCACCGGTAATACCACGCGCCGTACCCTGGGCATGCCCGCTGCAAAGGTCGCAGAACTTGAAGACCACGTGCGCATCTGCCGTGACCTGTTCGACGGCAAGATTACCGACTACAGCGAAGGTGAACGCCATCGCAAGATCAAGTTCCTCAACCCCGATCTGGGCTTCATCAATATCAAGGACCGTATCCCGATTTATATCTCGGCCAGCGGCCCCAAGGTGGCGCAATTGGCGGGCAAGCTTGCCGATGGCGTGATCCTGTTCGGTGCTGTGCATCCCGACTTGGTGAAATGGATGATCAGCAATGTCCGTCAGGGCGCGGAAGCGGCCGGGCGAGATCCCGACAAAATCTATGTGCTGTCCATGACGGCCTTCTATCTGACCGATTCCGACGAACAGATCGAGACCCGCGCTGTGCGTGAAGCTGTCGGTCCGATGGTCGCCTCCAGCAGCAATATCTTCGCCCTGTCCTGCCGCAAAGACCCAACTGCCATCCCCGGCTCGCTGCGCGACGAGTTGATGAGCTTTGCCGATGTCTATCGTGAGCCCAACGCCCCGATCGAGACACGTCATCTGAAGATGTACGAAGGTTATCTGCAGCACCTCAAAGACGAACATGACGCTTTGATGAGCAAAAAAATCATTCAGGCCACAACGCTGACCGGCACCAAACAGGAAGTGTTAGGCATGATCGAAGCCATGCGTGACGCCGGCGTGCATCAGGTCGCGATTCAACCCATCCGGCCAACCCGCGAAGTGGTGGATCAGACCGCGCGCGAGATCATGCCGCGCTTCAAGTAAGCTCCGACAGAAAGGCCGGTCCGCCCGCCAGCGGACCGGCACCAACACGTTCCCACTGCCGCCCCGCCGGTAGGTCCGACTTCAGTCGGACATTCACGCCCTCTCACGCCACATCATAAAACCTGCCAAACAGATGCCGGCGTTGCGCTTCAATCTCGCCCCAACCATACACGTGCTTGAGCACCACCCCATCGGCGGCTGCCACCGGCTTGCCCTTCTCCTTCACCACCGCAGCGGCTAAGGGGAAGGCGTGGGAATTCATCACCAGACCGACGCTGCGTGATGGCCCAGGGTCGCGACGGGCGGCAATGGCCGTGCCTGTCTCCGGTAGCGGGCCGCCCTCAAGATCAGGCCTGACCACCTGTTTCAGTGCGACGTTGGCGGCCGCAAAAGCCGCACCCAGGGCACCGCCAAACAACGCACCACCGGCAACGCGGATGGCGGGCGCAGCCAGATCGCCGGTGAGCGAGCGGTAGATGTTGCCGATGATCGGAATGTGTTGCAGCGGATTGATCAGGTCCAACACGTCACGGAAGTTGAAGCCGTCATCACCGAACAGTTTCACGCCACCGATGGACCAGGGTTTGGAGACACTGCTGCCTGCTGTCGAGGCAGGGCGCGTCATGGCCTGGGGTGAATCGTGATTCAAAAGGAAGTCCGGTGGGTTGTGCTGGAGTGGTAAGTGCAAGAGCTGTGCCGATGTGTGGTCGGCGGCATCGCAACTGGGCGTTCGTCTTGGGGGGTGTAGTGCACGGCTTGTGCGAATGAATTCGCACCTACAAAGATGGATTCCTGGGGTGGCAAGCGCTTGCCGTCTGGCGGCATGAGTTTGCCGTGTTTCGTGCTGCCAGCGGCCATGTTCTGCTTGCCGGGGGCGGACTGCTAAGCGTGACCTAAGATCGGACGGGCCATCGTCCGTTCGACGTTTAACCTTTGCGCACTGTGCGTGGCTGAGCAAAGCGGGTTAAGCTTTTTGCCATGAACCACTATCACCCGGCCAAGACCCATTTCCTCGCGCCTGAGGTGCGACGGGATCCGTATCCTTATCTGGCCTATCTGCGCCACGAAGCACCGGTGCAGTGGATGCCGGCCCTGAATGCCTTTCTCGTGACCCGTTACGACGACGTCGCCCAGATCCTGCGCGACCCACAAACCTTTTCCTCCATCGCCATGCGTCGCCAGGCGCCGGGCCGCGATCCGCACGACCGCAGCGGCAACAGCGTCATCACCAGCGATCCGCCGGAACACACCCGCTTGCGCAAAATTCTGCAGGACGAGTTCCGCATGCGACCGCTGCGTGAGCTGGAACCGCGAGTCGACACCCTGGTTGCCGAACTCGGCCGCGATCTGCGCGCGGGCGACCACTTCGATCTGGTCCAGGACTTCACCATCCCATTGCCGGTCACGGTGATTGCGGAACTGCTCGATATCGAAAAATCCCGCCAGGCCGACTTCAAACATTGGTCCGATTGCCTGATCAAATTGCTCAACGATCGCGAAGGTCCCGAATGGCAGCGCGCACGGGAAGGGGTTTTTGATCTCATCAAGTTTTTTAGCGCGGTGTTCGATGAGCGCAGTGAATGCTTCAGCGAGCGTCCCGATATATTGAGCGTGCTGCTGCGTGCCGAAGCACAAGACCGCATTAATCGACGCGAGATGGTCGCCTACTCCATCCTGCTTTTGACCGGTGGTAACGAGACCACGACCAATCTGATCGGCGGCATGGTGCTGGCCTTACTCGATAACCCCGAACAATTGGCACTGCTGCGCGAAGACCCGGCACGGATCCCTAACGCTATAGAAGAAGGCCTGCGCTATTGCTCGCCGGTGCAAGGCGTTTATCGCCGCGCTATGTGCGATGTGGAAGTTGCGGGTTTCACCATTCGGGCCCACAGCGATATCGTCACGGTGCTCGCGTCCGCCAATCACGATGAAAGCAAGTTCACCGCACCCGAGCGTTTTGACGTGTTGCGTCACACCGGTGGGCAAGTCGGATTTGGCATGGGCATCCACCACTGCCTGGGTGCCCACCTCGGCCGACTCGAAGCACGCGTGGCCTTCGAATGGCTGGTGCCGCAGCTCGAACGTTTTGAGCGGGGCTTTGAGCACGTGACATGGAACGACAACTGGTTCGTACGTGGTCCCGAAACACTGCCGTTCAAATGGAAGATGGGCTAGGCACAGGTCTTTCGCGCGGGTTTGTGATGGACCCTGCCGGACCGGCGTTCAACAATGACACGACCAGCTTCGCGGAGAATTCCTGCCATGGCTAATGCCTACGACCCTGCGATGCCAGTGCTTGAAATCGTCTCCGATGTCATCTGCCCTTGGTGTTACGTCGGTAAGCGGCGTCTGGCCCAGGCCCTGGAACAGCTGAGCGATCTGCCGCTGACGATCCACTGGCGGCCGTTTGAATTAAACCCCAGCATGCCCGCTGCGGGCATGGATAGACGCAGTTACTGCGTCGCCAAGTTCGGCTCGCTCGAGTATGCCAATCAGATGTATGCGCGGGTGGTCGCAGCGGCGCAGGCCGATGGCCTCGCTCTGCACGTCGAACGGATGACACGCACACCCAATACCCGCGCCGCCCATCGATTGATCGCGTATGCCGGCGGGCATGATCGGCAAGACGCGATGGTCGATAGTTTGTTCGAGGCCTATTTTGTCAATGGCCAGGATGTTGGCTCGCAGCCGCAGCTGATCGAGCTTGGCGTCGCGGTGGGTCTTGAGCGTGGCGCCGTGACGGCGATGCTGGCTGAGCGCGAGGGTGATGCCGCCATCGAAGCTGCCGAACGGGATGCGCACGAACTGGGTGTCGAAGGGGTGCCTGCTTTTCTCTATAACGGCCGCCTGCTGTTCTCCGGTGCCCAGAGTCCGCAGACCATCGCACTCGCCCTGCAACGTGCCCACGCCCGCGGCCTGTGACAGAGCCGGGCACTGACAACAACAGCTAACTCGGCGACAACAGCGATCTGGCAGAGGCTGCCGGGCTAACACTTCACCGGCATGGCGCCGATGTGGGAGAAATCACATGTGCCGCTTCACACTCTACCTCGGCCCTGAGATCCGCTTGAGCTCGCTGCTGCTGGAACCCGATCATTCCCTGATCCGCCAATCGACCCACAGCCGTGAACGGGAAGAGCCGCTGAACGGCGATGGTTTTGGGGTTGGCTGGTATGCACGCAAGCTGTCCGACGAGCCCTCGGTGTTTCGCTCCATCACGCCGGCCTGGAACAATCGCAATCTGCATAATCTGGCGCGGGTCGTCAGCAGCGACTGCATCCTGGCTCATGTGCGCGCAGCGACACAATCGTCCGGCGTGAACGAAGCCAATTGTCATCCGTTCCGTTATCAGCAATACCTGTTCATGCACAACGGCGATGTGGGTAATTTCCGCCGGGTGCGCCGGCGCATCCTCGAATCGGTGTGCGACGAAGCTTTTTCCAACGTGTACGGCAGCACGGATTCGGAGTGCTTTTTTGCGCTGTGCATAGACGAGCTGTTGAAACAACCGGCGAACGTGCACGCCGCGGACAAACTGAGCTCGGCCCTCGCCGCTGCCGTAGCGCGCGTCACCGCAATGGTCGATCAATACGGCGACGGTGAGCCTTCCTATATGAATTGCGCGCTCGCCGATGGCGAGCATGCCGTGGTCTCGCGTTATACCAACGACAGCGCCGACACCCCGGAGTCGCTGTACTACTTCCACGGCGCACTCTACCCTGCGATCGCCCAAGCCGCCGAGCGCGATAAAGTGCCGGGCGCGCATCCGGTCATCGTCAGTTCCGAACGATTGACCAGCAGCGCGGACTGGGTCGCTATACCGGACAATTACATGGTGCTGGTGCGCCAAGGCCACGCGCCACAACTGCGGGCGCTCAGCCCTTAACCACGATTCAAGCGCGCGTACCCAACCTCGCGCAGTCACCTTTAACCAGGAGTTTTTCCGATGATTCCGCCGCGCCCGCGCATACTGCTCACCAACGACGACAGCCATGACTCGCCGCTGTTCCTGCTCGCCATACGCACATTGGCCCAGTTTGGTGAGGTCGAGGTCGTAGTGCCTGCCACCGAACAGAGTTGGAAAGGCAAATCCATGACACGCTACGGCGCGCTCTACGCCGAACGTATCGATCTGCACGGCACACCAGCCTGGTCGGTGAGTGGCACGCCGGCCGACTGTGTCAATCTCGCCATCTACAATCTGTTGCCTGAGCGCCCCCATCTGATCGTGTCGGGCATCAACATCGGCAAAAACGTCGGTCTGGGCTTCACCCTCGCTTCGGGCACCATCGGCGCCTGCCTGGAAGCCAATATCGCCGGCCTGCCAGCGCTGGCCTTGTCCCAGGAAATCGCGCCGGAAGAGTTCCGCTACTGGGATGCCGAGCGGGCGTTCAAAGCCGACACCACGACGCGTATCACGGCTCTGGTCGAACGCATGATGCCGACTATCTGGCGCGAGTTAATCGCACCCGATGATTTCGAGGCCACCACCTGGAACGTCAATTTTCCTTTTCGACATACCACCGACACTGCCATCGTTCACGCGCGTCTCGGCTTGAGCTACTACCAGGGCTGCTTTAAACAACGGGGTGACCAGTACCACCACGCACTGGCCAGTTTGCATGTGGACAGCGCGCCAGACACCGACGATGCGGTGCTGCAGACAGGCCACGTCAGCGCGACGCGCATCGACATGCGCACCCTGGGACAGCATCTGTAAAGCAGCGGATTTCGCCCGCCGCGTCACACCAGGCAACAGACACGAAGCTGCTCGCCGCTCGCGCGATGATCAGACTCGTGTTGAAACAAACCCTCCGGTCTGGGTCGAAAACTCGGCGACCAGGAGCGCGCCGTGCACCCCATGACGGCTACCGGTGCGGCGCACGGCGACCACTTGCAGCACTGCCGCCAGCAGCGGCGAATCAATCTTGAGGATCTGCTGGAGCTGAGGTGCGAAGTCGCACAGCACGCTGATACCGGTGAGAGACAGGTCGTGCAGTTGCGCGCGATGTCCGGGATGTGGCCAGCTCGGGAAAAGCATCAAGCTGCCGGTCTTAGCGATGCGCGGCGCAACGCGCCGACCAAATACTTCTTTTTGACGCCAGCTCTTTTGCCCAGTGGCACGCAGCAGCGGGCTGCCGCAGCAAGCGCAGCGGGCGCTTGTGTCGGTCGCGGCCATAGGCGCGGCCCCGCAAAACAGGCACGCAAGCACCCCGCTGCCGGGGGCGACGCTGTGGTCTTGATAGGCACGCGCAGCCGCCGCTGGGCTTGGCCTTTGCACATCCGTCGCCGAGCTTCGCGGCGCGCTGTAGAAACCGCGCCGGTCAAGATCGTAGCGCCGGCGCTTGTCAGGTCTGCTGAGCACCGCATAAGCCTGATTAATCAGCACCGCCGCGTCGTGATCACCACCCAGATCGGGGTGCGCCTTAAGCTTGGTCATGAGGCCCCGATAGCTGGCCTTAATCACCTCCAACGGTGCTTCCGGCTGCACGTGCAGAATGCGGTAGTAGTTGCGGCGATTTTTCACTCCTGACCTACCAGGTTCTCAGTCCAGAATTTAAAACCGCCGCGCTGGTCTTCGCATGACGGTGTTGGAAGTTGGTCACTACCCGCTGTGAGCACGACCGCGAACCGTTGGGTCCAGGCCATCGACCGGCGGATATCAGTTTTCGTCCAGGTAGTCAGTCGCGGCGTCGATGGCCATCGGCCTGCTAAACAAAAAGCCTTGCGCCTCATCGCAGGTACCAGCCCTCAGGATATCCAGCTGCCCCACTGTTTCCACGCCTTCCGCCGTGACCTGCAAACCAAGGCTGCTGGCTAATCCGATTATCGATGCGGCAATATCGCTACCCGCCTCATCTGTGGAGAGATCGGAAATAAACGAACGATCAATTTTTAGTCGGTCGACCGGAAAGCGCTTGAGGTAAGCAAGACTCGAATAACCGGTGCCAAAATCGTCAATGGCCAAACGCACACCGAGTTCTTTCAAGTCTTTCAATACCTGCAAAGCGGTTTCGCAATCACGCATCAGAACACTTTCCGTGATCTCTATTTCCAGCAGGTCGGGACTCAGTTCACAGTCGGCCAGGATTTCTTTCACCCGCGCGACAAAACCAGGCTGGGTGAACTGCCGGGCCGACACGTTCACAGCCACCCGTATCGACGGGCGGCCGTCAAGTTGCCACAGCGAGGCCTGGGCACACGCGGTGCGCATCACCCAGTCGCCGATGCTGAGAATGAGTCCGCTTTCTTCGGCAATCGGTATGAAATCAGCGGGCGGGATCGATCCGAGTTCAGGACTGTTCCAACGCAGCAAGGCTTCCATGCCGCACACCCGCTGGGAGACGATGTCGACCTGAGGTTGATAGTGAAGCGACAGTTGATTGTGTTCTATGGCCTGGCGCAGGCCGTTCTCCAGGGTCAAACGCCGCAGTGCCGTTTCGTTCATGGATGAACGGAAGTAGTGAAACTGATTACGGCCGTCGCGTTTGGCGAAATACATCGCGAGGTCAGCATGTTTCATCAGGGTGTCGCAGTCTGTACCGTCTTCCGGATAGACCGCGATGCCAATACTGCAACCGATGTGTAGGCGTTCGCCGTTGATTTCAAAC
>JANOXY010000147.1:0-3719 GCA_031418675.1 Pseudomonadota bacterium | reverse complement strand
GACACCGGCAACGTCGAGCAAAAAATTCTACGTTGATGACATCAAGGCAGCGATGAGCGCCTATATCGGCGCGCAGGTGGACGCCGCGGGTGTTTTCCACCTGCGCGACGACAAGTCCGGAGGAATGCTGGCGCTGAAATTCGTCAAGATTCACGACCCGGTACGGCGCATCGGCAGCGACATCTATTTTGCCTGCACGGACTTCCATGTGCTTGGTGAGCCAGACAAGCTCTACGACCTCGACTTCTGGATGAAGCCCGAGTCTCACGAGCTCAAAATCTACGACGCAAAAGTACACAAGGAGCCGCGCTGGTCCCTCATCTACGGCTGGTACAAACAGCCGCGCTACACCTTTGTTAACGACGGCATCGTCTACCTGTACTGACACTCAGTGCTGGGTTGGCGGCGGCGGCTACCATTGCGGGCGCGGTCACCAGCGGCCTGAAAAAGTGGCGCCCGGCGCTGACTCTTCACAATCCGCCCATTTTCTGGTGGCGGCGGCGCCCTGAACAGCGTTACGCTGCCGCTCAGGTGCCCGCACACAGGTTCGTGACAGGCAAACTATTCAATCGTAAGAGGTGGCAACATGGTCCAGGCATTACACGCAGTAAACAGCGACGTGCGCGCACGGGTCAGCAGCGAAGAGTGGCAGGTGCGTGTTGATCTCGCCGCCGCCTATCGGCTGGTCGATCACTACGGCTGGACCGACATGATCTTCACGCATTTATCAGCGCGTGTGCCCGGCCCTGAGCATCATTTCCTGATCAACCCCTACGGCCTCATGTTCGACGAAGTGAGTGCCTCCAATCTGGTCAAGATCGATCTCGACGGCAACATCGTGATGCCCAGCGAATACGCGGTGAACCCGGCGGGTTTCTGCATACACAGCGCCATTCACATGTCGCGCGAAGACGCACGCGCTGTCATGCATCTGCATACCGACGATGGAGTCGCGGTATCGGCGATGTCGGAAGGCTTGCTGCCCATCACCCAGACTGCGATGGTCATGCAGGATCAGATTGCCTATCACGAGTACGAAGGTGTGGCGCTGGATCTCAGTGAACGTGAGCGACTGGTCAAGGATATCGGCGACAAGAAGCTCATGATCCTGCGCAACCACGGTACGCTCGCGGTGGGCAATACCGTGTCGGACTGTTTTATGTGGCTCTACACGCTGGAGCGTGCCTGCAGTATGCAGGTGCGTGCCATGGTCAGCCGCGCGCTGCATCAACCATCGGCCGCTTCGTTGGAGACCACCCGTCGTCAAGGGCAATCGCTCATGGCTGCCGGTAAGCTTGATGTACTGGCCTGGCCTGCCCTGCTGCGCATGCTCGATCGCAAAGACGCGAGTTACCGCAGTTAAGTAAAAAAAACCGCAGGCTGGCAACAACGGATCTGCAAACATTCCCACCCATCCAGGAGACATCTATGAGCACAGCCGTCACCATCGATCTTGCGATCGACCCCGCCCGCGTCAGCGAATTTCTCGAGTTCATCAAAGGCGTTGCACCCGACACCCGCGCATATGCCGGCTGTCGCCTGTTCGACATCTGGACCGATCAGAACAATCCAGGCCGCGTACTGTTCTATGAAATCTGGGACTCCCGTGGTCATCAGGAAAAGTATCTCGCATGGCGCACCGAGACCGGACTCATGGACAAGCTCGGCCCCTTTCTGACGGCCGCACCGGCGATCAGCTACTTCGACAAGTTCGACGGCTGAGCACATACCCGTACCCACCTCGCGCACCAGCGACGCGCGGTGGGTGCTAGCGCGACCATCGGGGCGCGCGCATCCTGCCGGTAAGCTCCGGCTCCCCACGGCAAACATCCTCGTCTACCCGGTTGCGGTTGGCGACCCGCTGTTGGCTGACAATCCGTCAGGGTCTACGCGCCGATGAGCATTTATTTTGAGGAACTCGCCTATCGCAACACGGCGATCGGTGCGCTGAGCCTGCGACGTCGTCGCGAGCTACGACTTGATCGCGATGTGCTCGAGATCAAACTGGGCGACGAGTTTTTGATGTCGAGTCTTTTCACCGCCTCGGAGATTGCGCTGGCGCGGCTTGGCATCGCTGCACTGACCAGTGCAGGTCGCGACATTGTGGTGGGCGGTCTGGGCTTGGGCTACACCGCCCACGCGGTGCTGGAAGATCCCGCGGTGTCTTCATTGCTGGTCGTTGAGATGCTCGATGCAGTGATCGACTGGCATCGTGACGGCCTGCTGCCGTTGGGTGCCGGTTTGGTGGCCGATGCTCGTTGTCGGTTTCTGCAGGGTGATTTTTTTGCGCTGGCCGCGGCGGCGGGTTTTGATGAACACGCGCCAGGCCGTCGTTTTGATGCCATCCTGGTTGACATCGATCACTCGCCGTACGCGCTGTTGGACACACGCAGCACCGCTTTTTACCAGCCCGCTGGACTGCGCCAGTTGGCGACCCATCTGAAGCCCGCGGGTGTGTTCGGCCTGTGGTCTGACGACGCGCCCGATGACACGTTCACGGCACGCTTAGCGGCGGTGTTCGCGCAAGCCTGGGCAGAGCCCGTGACTTTTCACAATCCATTGTTGGACCGGCCATTTACACAAACAGTTTATCTTGCCCGTACGGCGGCAGCGCAATAGGGACGAACTTCCGCCCAGTGCCGAAGACTTTAGGTTTGCAGCACTTTGCGAGAATGCGCAACGTCTTTGCCACGAGGAGACGGGCACGAAGATCTTCGAGAAAGTCGAAACGGACAGTTTTCTTGGTGGCACATCGATCGCGAACTGGAGTTTATACGGATTCAAGATCGAACCGAATTTGAGCTCCGCTATCGTTCGCAGCCGTTGAACCGGGACGCTGCCCGCCGGACTGAACGCTGTGGAGCGCGGGCGCCTCCCCCGGAGTTTCGCGAGACCCTCACGCCGCCGTTGTGCGGTGGGACCTTTTCTCCAACAAAATGTCGAGCGCTCAGATCCCCAGACGCATGCGACACCCTGACTAAGTGTGAGGCCAGCCTCGTGTTCACAGGTTAGACAAGGGCGGTACCGTCAGCCGTGCAGCGACCATGCCCCGGCGCCGCCAAGCGCCGAAATCGTGGTCAGTGGGCATCAGTTTCTCGGAAAGCTTGCGGTCTTTGACGCGTGCACGGATCTTGCGCGCGATGGAATCGCTGGCGTAATCGTTGGCACGCTGGTCGGTGGTCGGTGGTCGGTGGTCGGTGGTCGGTCAGCACATTGCGCAAGATGCCGAATTCCGCAGCGGCGTAGAGCTTCTCAAACAAGGCTTCGCGTTCCTCGTCGCTGACTTCGAGCGCCGAGCGCGGGTCGTTCTTGTACAGGAAGTTGCCCATGGTCTCGCTGCAGTGCTTGAAGATCTGATCGTAAGTGGCGTGGATGGTTTTGTGCGTGTCGGCGTCAATCTTGCTGTTCAGCAGCGGCGCGCACCAGTTGGGCGTGCGTCGGAACACGAACAGCTGTCTGACGGTCTTGGCCACTTCCTGGATCACCTGCACACCGGTGCCAAGCACGCCCACGCGCTTTCCTTCAAACGGGATGTTGGCGTGGCCGTCGCCATTCGGATCGCGCGGACAGCGGACCGGTGGCAGAGATAAGGATGCCGGCCGAGACTTTGCTGCCGAACGATTTGCCGATGGTGAACGCATTCGCTTCGATAATGAAATATACCGAATGTAAGGGAGGGCCACCGCGGGTACAGGAGCCTGGCGAGGCCCGCACCGCGA
>JANOXY010000146.1:0-6998 GCA_031418675.1 Pseudomonadota bacterium | reverse complement strand
ATGCCCAGCGGCTTGCCCAGCAGCAGACCGCACAGAACGCCAATGCTGAGTCCCGCTGTAGTGCTTGCTGGCGAACTCAATACCACCCCGGCGTTGGCCAATGCAAACAGTGGCATCACGCCGTAGGCCACCCATGGGTGCAAAGCCACTTCGAGTCGCGCTACCGGGCTGCCACTGGTGTTGTGCACCGGCGTCAGCAGACCTAACACCACACCGGCGATGGCCGGATGAATGTGCGCAATCAACATGCCGTACCAGATCAACATCGCGGGCAACACAAATGCCGCGATGCTGCGCTGAACCCGACGCTGCAGGATCAGCACCAGGGCTACCCCGGCCAATACCAGCAGCAGGCCTTGCACTGCGATGCCCTGCGCGTAAAAAAAAGCGATGATCAACACCGCAATAATGTCGTCAATAATCGCGATGGCGAGCAGCAGCACACGCAAGGCATTGGGCACGCGTGGCCCGAGCAAGGCCAGTACACCGATGGCAAACGCGATATCAGTGGCGGTGGGCACCGCCCAGCCACCGCGCGTGGCGACCTCGGGATTGAAGCAGAGATAAATGCCGGCGGGCAGCAACACCCCGCCGAGTGCTGCCAGCAACGGCAAGCACGCGAGCTTGACGCTCGCCAATGCGCCATGTTGCAGCTCACGTCGTATTTCGAGGCCGACGACCAGGAAGAAGAAGGTCATAAAACCATCGTTGATCCACGCGTGCAGCGACGCAGGTGCGGCGTGCAAGCGCAGAGCCTCGATCGGCACCCACGCCCACAATGCGAAGTAGTGGTCAGCCCATTTCGAATTGGCCCAACTCAAGGCAACTGCCGCAGCCCCCAGCAGCAGCAGGCCACTCGCCGCTTCGACACCGATAAACTGGCGCAGGCGTGCCAGCGGCGTAAGGTCGGCTAGCGAGGAAGAATCATCATTGATGGGTGGGCCTGACATAGTGGCTACTCCTCCACGGCGGCCCGACCATGGGTATGTCCTGCGCACGCCGGCGGCGTCGCACTTCTTGCCTGCAACCTTACGAGAGTGACACGACGCTGTCGAGACTTACGCAACGTGGTCGCACCATTACACAAAGTGAGCCGACACTCAGGCTATGATCCGATCATGTCCCGTTTGATGCTCAGCCTCATCGCCGCGCTCTTGTGCTGCCAGCTCAATGCAGCGGCACAGGGCACGGAGCCGGTGACAGAGCCCACGGCACCGCTGGATGCCGAAGGTTTCGACTGCGAAAAGGCGTTTGATCTGGTGGCAATGATGGTGGTCGCCAGGTGCGCCCTCTATCAGGCACCCGCGGGCGCGAGTATTGCTATTGCCGCCGCCAGTACTCGCCTGCGCGAGGAGCAGCTGGTGAGCGTTGAGGAACTCACGCGCACTACCATCAACTTCTGTCCCTTGGCGGCGGGCACCGGCATGGTCCCGACACCCCACCAGCTTTATCTCGACGACGGTCTGCTCAGCATGAGCGCCGATGGGCTGGCCGAAATACTCGCCCACGAACTCGAACATGTGCAGCAATTTTTGCGCCTGGGTACACGGGCTTTCAAGTGTCAGTACGTGCGCGACATGCTTGCCTGCGGAGGGTGTCAGGATCGTGGCCATGGACTGGAGGCGGCCGCCTATGGGCGCCAGGATCAGGTGCGAGCGCGTTTGTCAGCAGCGGCGGGCCGCTGACAGCAAGACTACTTGTCTTCGACTATCCCATCGGGGGAGGACGCGATGTGCAGGGACTCGCGCAAGCGGCCCATCAAGGCCAGGATCTGCGCTGCACCTAATCCCTGAGCATTGCCGTTATCGATGACATCGGCCTGGGTGCGACGCTGCTCATCACGGATGGCGATCAAATCCTGCAACGATCGTCGGCCAGCGTTGAATTGCTGATCGTAAGCAGTCACGACTTTATTGCTGGACTCGGCACGACGGGCCAAGGTGGTGGAAATCTGCCGCGCTTCGCTCCATACATTCCACAACTGAGTACTGGAAGTCTGGGCTTCGAGAATGGCTTGGTCCATATCCGCAAATGCTGCGCTCATACGCGCTTGCGCCTCGCGCTTGGCGCTGAAGCTCCCACCGCCCAGCGGCATTTCGTAGTTGAGCGACACCTGTCCGCTTTCCCGCGATTCGATCACCGGGTCGGGTTTGATATCCGACAGCAGGCGTTTGCGTAGTTCGATATCCAGGCGCGGGAACAGCGCACCGCCCGCAACACCGACCTCTTCGGTGCGGGCTGCAGCACGTGCCTGGCTGGCACGTATGCGCGGATTGGTCACCAGCACCTGCGTCAGCATATCGTCCTGGCTGACCGCATCCATGGTGGCTTCGAGACCAGGCTCGCTCAATTCACCCGGTAAGCTGCCGGTCAAAAGCCGAAAGCCCTGCTCAGCGCCCGCCAGTTCGCCGCGCAACTGCGCAACTTCCCATTGGCCTTCGATGAGACCGACGTCCACTTGATCGATGTCCGAGGGCGGCGTCTTGCCGGCCGCCACCAGCTTGCGCACGTCGGCAACCAGACGCTCCGTTTGTTCGACATAGGCCTCGGCCACCGTCAGCCGTCGCCGCAAACGCAAGACGTCGAGATACGACGCCGCAACTTGCAGAGCAACCCGTTCGTGCGCATCGGCGAGATCTTCACTGGCGGCTTCGTTGTCACGCTTGGCCATGCGCACGCTGTGATAGTCGGCCAGGCCGCGGAACAGATTCCAACGCAGAAAGGCATCGGCATTGCGGGTGCTGCGATTGAGACGTGCTCCAAGCTGGCGATCCTGCGCTTCGTTGCTGGCGGCCTGCAGGCCGACACTGGGATAAAAATTCGACTTGGCCTGCTGCACACGCTCGGCGGTTGCCTCAAGCAATGCCGCGCTGGAGCGCACATTGGGATGGCTATCGATGACCTGTTGTACGGCGGCGCTGAGCGATTCGGCGTGCACGCTCGCGCTTGACACGAAAAAAATCCAGCTCAGCAACTTCACCCACACCGCGCAGCTGCGCAGCACGGCGTAAAGCGGGTTGTTATCAACGTTCACGCAGGGCATGTTCAAACGTTTTAACGATCGGCTTCAGCAGGTATTCCATCAGCGTGCGCTTGCCAGTGTGGATGCTGGCGTCGGCCGCCATGCCCGACGTAATGACGAGTCGCTCCTCGGGTTTGCCGAGATAGTTGCGCTCGGTTTCGAGCACCACTTCAAAATAAAGCTGTTGTTCGGCCTGGGCCTTGGGATCGGGAATCGCATCGGCGCCGACACGCAACACCTTGCCATCGAGTCGACCAAAAATTGAAGAGTCGTAGGCGGTGATGCCGATGATCGCGTCCTGACCAGGGCGAATAAAAGCGATATCCGATGGTTTGACCCGTGCAGTGATCAACAGCGTGTCCTGCATGGGCACCAGCTCCATGATGGTTTCGCCGGGTTTAGCCACGCCCCCGACGGTATTGATCAACAGACGATTGACGATGGCGTCCATCGGCGAGCGCAGTTCGCGACGGGCAAAACGATCATTACTGCCGGTCAACTTGGCGGTGAGGGTGGCCGCCTCGGCTTCGAGCTTGCTGCGCTCGCGACTCGATTCGGCGCGGGCATGGGATAACACTTCCGCGGCCCGTGAGCGCCCTTCTTCAATGGCCGATAGAAGCCGCGGGATGGAAGTACGGGCAGCGTCCAGATCACCTTCAACCCGTGTCACTTCCTGTTGGGCACGCAAAAAATCGGCCCGCGCACCCGCACCCTGGCTGCTGAGCTTCTCTTCCATCTGCAAGCTTTCGCGACTACTGGCCAGCAGCGCTTCCAAGGATCCGATGCGCGTGCGCACTTCCACCAGCTCCTGTTGACGCTGGGCGAGCTGGCCATAGGCGGTCTGCAACGCGTCGTTGCGTTCTTTTTCGCGTGTGGTCCACAGGTTGCGTTCTTTGGCGACGGTTTCGGGGACTTTTTCTTCGAGTTCGGCGGCAAACACCGGTGCGCGGCCGGCGAGTTCGGCATCGAGACGGGTGATGGCTGCCTGGGTGGCCCATAGATTGTGTTGGTCCTCGCCCTGCTCGGCGGCGTACTGCAGATTTTCGACGTAGGCCAGCAGAGCGTCTTTTTTAACACTCTGGCCCTCGTGCACCGTGAGTTCGCGCACGATGCCACCTTCCAGACTTTGGATCAGCTGCACCTTGCTCGATGGCGTGACCTGGCCGACGGCATGGACGGAGATATCGAGTTTGGCCACGCTCATCCATAACACCGCCACCACCAGGAAAGCGGCCAACATCCCGACCAGCACGCGCGCCGCGAGATGGGGGCCGCGATCAAGATCGGCGTCGATCACCGTTGTTTATCCATTGACGGCACGTTCAGTAACCACCTGCTGGGCGCCGGACTGCAGGCGTTTCAGGACTTCGTCGCGCGGGCCGTCGAGCAAGACCCGGCCTTGGTCGACCACCACCAGGCGATCCATCAAAGGCAGCATGGCGGTGCGATGGGACACCAGCAACAAGGTCACATTGGTCAAACGACGCAGATTGGCGATCAGCTGCTGCTCGGTGGCGGGGTCCATCATGCTGCTGGGCTCGTCCATGAGTATCAGCTTGGGTCGCTGGATCAAGGCACGGGCGATCGCCACCGCTTGACGCTGACCACCGGACAAACGCTCGCCGCGCTCACCGACCTGGGTTGCAAGGCCCTGCGGCAATTGTTGCAAGGTTTCTTCCAGACAGGCCAAGCGCACTGCTTCGAGCAACTGCGCGTCGTCGACATTGGTCGAGCCGAGCAGGATGTTTTCTTTGATGTCGCCGTGAAACAGCGTGACATCCTGCGGCACAAATCCGATTTGACGACGCAGGCTCAAGGGATCCATCTGGCCAACCGCCACACCATCGATCAGCACCGTGCCCTGGGAAGGTCCGTAAATGTTGAGCAGCAGGCGCAGCAATGTGCTCTTACCTGAACCGATACGACCGATGAAGCCGACCTTCTCCCCCGCTGCGATACGCAGGTTGAAACTTTTCAACAGCGGCGGTGTGTCGGGATAAGCAAAATGCACATCGCGCAATTCAACGGCGCCGCGCAAACCCGGCACATGCAGATCACCGGCACCACCATCGGTGGGCGACGCCATGATTTTGTCCATCGCGTGCAGTGCGACCTTGGTCTGTTCCCAGCGCAGCACCAGGCCTGCGATCTGGGCGACCGGCCCAATGGCCCGTGAGGACAACATCGACACCGCGATGAGCTGGCCCATGGTCAAGGTGTGCTCGGCCACCATGGTTGCGCCGAACATCACAATCAAGATTGTATTGAGGCCGATCAGCGTCGCTACCGTGTAGTTGCCAAAGGCGCTGATCTCGCGCATGTGCAGATTGTTGGCGGCAATCATCACGCTCAGGCCTTCCCACTTGCGCCGTGCCCAAGCTTCGGCACCGAGGCCTTTGATGGTGTCGAGCCCGTTCATCACTTCGAACAGATGGGCGGTGCGCGACGCGGACTCCTTGGTATTGGCATTGATGGTGCGCGCCAGCGGTGCGCGTACCAGCCACGCCGCCGCCAGCGCCAAGGGCGCAATGATCAGCGGCACCAGCACCAGCTGGCCGCCGACCAGACCGATCACCGCCATGAAAAACAGCATGAACGGCAGATCGCCGAGCAAAGTCAGGGTGGTGGAAGTAAAAAAATCGCGCACCGATTCAAAATCGCGCACGACATTGGCTAACACGCCACCCGATGCCGGCCGACTGGCGGCACGCAAACGAATGCTGTGGGCAAAAACGTGACTCGACAACGCGATGTCGGCCTTGCGCGCGGCGCACTCCAACAAGTAACTGCGCAGCAGTTTATTGAGTAGATCAAATACCGTGACCGCCACGGCGGCGGTAGTCAGCACCCACAGGCTATCGAGTGCGTTGTTCGGCACCACGCGGTCGTATACCGCCATGGAATAAAACGGCACCACGATCGCAAGCAGATTGATGACGACGGTCGCAAGCAGCGCCCACTGGTAGATGCCACGATTGGCTTTGAAGACATCCCAGAACCAGCGACGTGGTTCGTGCAGGTGGTAGAGCAGGCTGCGGGCATCGAAATGGAAAACCGGCCGCACGCAATACCAACGGCCGGGGTGTTCGGACAAGAGTTGGGTAATGGGTAACCAGTGGCTGCCCGTGACACCGGCCAGGGCACACTCCATACGCTCGCCATCACGATGCAGGACCACCACCGCATCGCCGCTCTCGGACACGATCAGGGCCGGCAGCATGGAAGCCTTGATCTGTTCAGCGGGCAGTTTAGCCGGCGTGATCGCAAGTCCGGCGCGACCGGCACACTCAGCTAATTCATGGCTCGTGACACGGCCGCTGGCCAAGGGTACACCGCCGGTCAGCTGCTCAGCATCGAAGCTGCGCCCGAAATAGCGCGCCAGGAATAACAAACGATCGAGTAGCACGTCGTCCCCACGGACAACGGACGATGGCGGCGGCGACGTGTCGGGATGGGACATGGTCTTATCTTGCAATGGTGGACCTTCGGGCGGAATGGCCGGATCAGAAATTCGCGCCAGAGCGTCGGCAACACAGATGGCGGCACTCTGACACACGAACTTTAAACATAGGGTCTAGGGCGGTATCCGACGAAGAACCTTCACCATGGCTGCCTGCGGGTCGATTGCGCCGCCGTACCGCCTCCTGACGCCTGTAGGTGCGAATTTATTCGCACATTCAAAAACATGCTCCAACGCGATACCCGGGCGCCAAAGCTGCAATTAAATTCGCACCTGCAAATCGTGACGATAATTCCCGAAGTTTATCGTCTACCCCTGACGCCTGTAGGTGCGAATTTATTCGCACATTCAAAAACATGCTCCAACGCGATACCCGGGCGCCGAAGCTGCGAATAAATTCGCACCTGCCCCCTCACGGGGCTCGAAAATGAATTCGCCGTTTGAATCCCTAGGGCTGACGCCCTAGGCTATTTGCATTGCGCCGCTCCGCGGCTTCGGAAGCAAAGAAAGTTACTG
>JANOXY010000145.1:0-7119 GCA_031418675.1 Pseudomonadota bacterium | reverse complement strand
GGCGGTCATGTCATCACGAACGCGCATTATTCATTGTCGGTGGGGCGTTCAACCAACGGCGTGAGTTCTCGCTTGCCATGGATCACGGCCGCGACGAGCACAGCCTGGTCACGTACTCGGTAGATGACGCGATAGCTGTAGACCAAGAGTTCGCGGATGGCGTCGTCGTCGAGCTCGGGCACGGTGCGACCAGCGCGCGGGAAGCGTTGGAGCTTGCGAGTCGTGGCCAAGACCTTCTGCACCACGGCGCGCGCATAGACCGGCGAGTCACGTTCGATGTATTCGGCGATGGCTTCGACGTCATCGAGCGCCTCGGGCGACCAGGTTACTCGGTGGTCCATCGAGCGAGTCGCTGCTCAGCTTGCTCCTGTGTGATCTCGCCGTGCTGCTCGGCAGCCTCGATCCCGCGTTGCACTTTCTCGATCACGTAGAGGTGATACTGGATGTCTTCAAGCGTGCATTCGTCGGGCAGTTTGCGTAGTAAGGCTTCTACTTCCTGCTTGGCAGCACTCATGTCGGCGGTCCTATGCGTGTGATGTCGCCTAGTTTAGCCGCTTCTTTGGGTGAGAGGCGGGCTGCGACGAGCCCCAGCGACTGTAGCTCATCGCGCGCGGCGGGCCGAGGCCACAAACCCCAGTGTTCACACTCTTCGCCCGAGCGCCGCCACATCAACAATTGCCGGGCCTGAAGGATCCATGCTGGCGGCAGATCCCTCTCTGACGCATGCACGCAAGGCTAACTGACACCCGGCTCGGTGTCGCTTGCTGTTGGCGCCCACACGAGGAATTACCCGGAATTACGACCAGCCATTCCATCCAGCTTGCTGGCCCGCAACGATGCGAGTAACGAAGCCTTATCGGTCGGTTCAATTCGGCATCGGCACGATGGCTCAATTCGCGTCAAACTGCATGTGCTAAATCCCCGAATTAGCTCGGAGGTTCGCTTGGTGTGACGCCCGATTTTCAAGAAAAAGATTGAATTGGAAAGCACCGCGCTTCTGTGTAGCTAAATGCGTAGTTAAATAAAATTTGATTTGATATTATTTAATATAATCATATTGTTAGGTGATTATTTCGAATCCTAGTCCCCCAGCCAATTTATCGGCACGTTATCTGCCCCTCGGAAAATCGCCTCTTGGCCGTCCCTAAGTCTGCCTACCCTAGTGCTGACGACGGCAACGGCGACCAACGAGCGCTCGTCGAGATCATCACCGCATTAGGAAAGCGAGCACCTGCAGCGTACGGTGCTCTGCGGCGGCTCGCCAACATCAGGTCGTGCCGTCGTTTAGGCGTCAGCCAATGTTGAAGCGACCTCGGCCCCTCTTGATTCTGGTCAAGCCTTCCAGGTAAACGGAAACATCTGCTGTTAAAGAAAGCCGTCTGGCATGTGGTCGCCCGGCACGCCGTATTTTTCGCGGAAGCCCGAGGTCTCAGGCTTCGATGATCTATTGGGGCATGCGATTACCTACCGCATTGCGCTCGGCCCGCACCAAGGCCGCAAAGCGTTCACTTTGCAGACAGTGCCCGCAGTCGCGTCCGCAGACGACAGCCCGGTGGCCAATGCAGCTGGGTTACTCCGGGCATCCTGCCCTGCGCCCGGCGATTTTGTCTCGTTACATGGCGGGGCGCACGAACGCGAGAAGCTCGAACGCCTATGTCGCTATATCACCCGCCCGGCGGTTTCGACTGAACGGTTGTCGTTGACCGCGCAGGGCCATGTCCGTTATCGCCCGAAGGCACCGTATCCGGAGGGCACGACGGACGTAGTGTTCTAACCGCTGTTTAAAATCGCCAGGAGCGATTTTAAACAGCCAAGGGCTGGCCCGCAGGGCGCAGGGCAGGATGCCCGGAGTACTTCATGGCCCGCCTGGCCGCGTTGGTGCCGACGCCGCGTGTCAACCTCACGCGCTTTGATGCGCGCCACGTCTCGATGACGTGGGCGCAACGTTTGTAGCGTGTATTCAAGCTCGACATCTTGACCTGTGAGCATTGTGGTGGTGCGGTCAGGGTCATCGCGAGCATCGAAGATCCGACGGTGATCAAAAACATCCTTCAGCATCTCGACCGATCTTGCCGGGCCTGGACGAAACAGGCTGACGGCAGCCCCCTCACGCACGGACGTGAGGCCGGCCTAACACTTAGGCAGGGTGTCGCTTGCGCTCGAGGGTCTAAGCGCTCGACATTTCTGGGTAGAAAACGCCCCCGGGCACAACGGTGGCGTGAGGGTCGCACGAAATTCCGGGGGAGGCGCCCGCGATCCACGGCGTTCGGTCCCGCGGGCAGCGTTCAAATTCAACTACAGCGGGGCTCGTTTCGGCTCGATTTCATGGAATGGGCGGTGATCCTTCTTATGCGCACTAGCGGCCGGTGCAGCGGGCTACGCGGACTTCACACCCGATGCCTGCCTCGTCAATCGATATGAGGCCAGCACCAGGCCCAGCCTGCATCAGGACAAGGACGAGCATGAATATCGCCCGCCCATCGTATCGGTATCGCTCGGCGTGCCGGCGGTGTTTCTATTCGGTGGTGCGCAACGGCAGGACAGACCGGCGCGGGTGCGTCTCGAACACGGTGATGTAGTGGTATGGGGCGGGCCATCGCGACTCAATTTTCACGGTGTCGCTCAGTTGGCCAGTGATGAACCCCCGGCGACCGGCCCCTATCGATTCAATCTCACCTTCCGCAAAGCCGGCTGAGGGTACCGGCTGTCGCGGACCGCTAAGCTCGACGAGCTGCTAGATCACGAGCGGGCGATTCGACAACTCATTGCGACCTGCATCGCGCGCCGGGAAGGTGCTGGTCAAATGGCGGCCGATGGCTTGAATGCCGCTTATCACTCCCGCTGCAAATTTCGACTGACCGAGAGCCGCTTCCATCTCGCGGCATATCGCTTGCCATTCCTCCTGCGGCACCTTGGCGCTGATACCACGGTCGGCGATGATTTCCACATCGCGCTCCGCGAGCAGCAGGTAGACGAGCACACCGTTGTTGTATTCGGTATCCCATACGCGCAGTTGTGAGAACACTTCGATGGCACGTTCGCGTGCGGTTTGCCCGTGCCACAATGGCACGATATCGAGATTCGCTTCGACCACGAAGCGAATCTCGCCGGCGTGCGCAAGTTCACTGGCCTTGATGGCTGCTTCGATGGCTTGCAGGCTGTCAGCGGGGAACGCACGTTGGACCTGGAAGTGGGACGTCGTCAGATGTCGGCATAGGCGTTTGCAGTTCATGACTACCACCGCCCCGATGCGCCGCCACCACCGAAACCGCCACCACCGCCGCTAAATCCACCGCCACGACTACCGAAGCCACCTCCGCCACCCAGGCCGCCGCCCATGCCACGCCCGAGCATGCCGCCCATGAGTGTGAACAGCGCCGCGACGATGCCGACCGCCGCAGTCAGCACAATACCACCCACCAGGAACCAAGCGAGTAAGGACACCAGGCCACCCGTCACCACCGCACCAGGCAAGCGGCCCAGCATCGCGCGGGTGGCTTCACCGATAAACAACGTGATCATGAAAATGACCGGGAAGTAGCTTTGAATGCCTGCACCATCGCCGTCCGGCCGTGTGGCGGGCGCCGGCAAGGGCTCACCGTCCACCACTTTCACCATCTGTTCAACACCGGCCGCGATGCCGCCATAGAAATCGCTCTGCTTAAAGCGCGGCTCGATGGTCTCGCTAATGATGCGTTTTGCGATGGCATCATTCAGCGCACCCTCCAGGCCATAGCCGACCTCGATGCGCAGTGCACGATCGTCCTTGGCGATCACGAGTAGCGCGCCGTCGTCAATTTTGCTGCGCCCTAGCTTCCATTGTTCCGCTACGCGCAAGGAATACTGCTCGATGGTCTCAGGCTGGGTGGTCGGCACGATGAGCACGACTATCTGACTGCCTTTGCGTGTTTCAAAGGCGGCGAGGCTCTGTTCAAGACTGGCCTGCTGTTGGGCACTCAAGGTGGCGGTCTCGTCGGTGACCCGGTTCTTGAGGGCCGGCACCGCGATCTCCGCCGGTGCGGCACACGCCCAAGCGATGGCCAACGCTGCGAGCAGAGCGCGGATCGCCATCATGCTGATTACTCCGTGCTGCCCGGCGCAGCGGGTGGTGTGCCGGCCGGCGCCGGCGTGCCACCAAAATCAACCGTCGGCGGTGTCGCGATGGCCGCTTCGTTTGCAACCGTGAAGTTCGGTTTGGTCTTATAGCCAAACGCCATCGCCATGAGATTGCTCGGGAAGGAACGCACGGTGACATTGTAGTCCTGCACCGCCTTGATATAGCGATTGCGCGCCACCGCGATGCGGTTCTCCGTGCCTTCGAGTTGCGCCTGCAGGTCGCGGAAATTGGCGTCGGATTTCAACTGCGGATAATTCTCGGAGACCACCAGCAGGCGCGATAGCGCGCTGGAGAGTTCGCCCTGGGCGGCCTGAAACTTGGCGAACGCGGCCGGATCGTTAACCAACTCCGGCGTCGCCTGAATGCTGCCGACCCGTGCACGCGCATTGGTCACGCCCAGCAGAATTTCCTTTTCCTGGGCAGCGAAACCTTTGACGGTGTTGACCAGATTCGGAATCAGATCCGCGCGGCGCTGATACTGGTTGACGACCTCGGACCAGCTCGACTTGGTCTGCTCATCAGTGCTTTGCAGCGTATTGTAGCCGCAGCCACTCAGACTCAGCGTTGCCAGCAGCAGTAAGGCCAGCAGAATTTTACGCATGTAGATCTCCAAGAAGATGAGTGCAGCAGCACGAGGCTCAGGTATACGTGGGGACGCAGCTGCCGTTTTCAATGGCGGCTGGCGAGATGCTATGGGTACCGGGATGGTGAGGCCCGCGCGATTGATGGGTGTGCAGTTGGGCTGTACACCTGATTCATTCATACATTCTTTTGCACGGGCTTCCCCATTCGTTATTCGTTTTCACGTTTTATTCCTCGACGGCGTGTATGTGACGAGCGGCGAGCGGTTGAGCTTTCGACGGGTGCCGCCGCCAACGGCGGCGGCACTTGAGAAGTTGGTTCGCGGGATCAGCGAGCGGGTCGGCCGCGCACTCAAACGTCAGGGGCTGCTGGCGCGGGACTTTGAGAACAGTTTTCTGACATTGGATCCCGTAGTGCGCCGAAAGTCAACGAACATACAACAGTTGTAATTTCAGCGGCTTGTGGGCTCCAGCAATTGTTATCCTCGGCCTACCGCAGACGCTACGACTTTGCTTAGGCCCGGCTCGATGAACTCTCTACACGTCCAATTTCTGATGTTGATGTTCACCGGGTGGGTTAACCGCTCTCAGCAAGAGATCATTGAATATCTGCAGGCCGAAATTCGAGTGCTTCGCGAGCAGGTCGGTAAGGATCGCATCTTGTTTACTGACGGCCAGCGTCGACGCCTGGCAACCAAAGCAAAGGTAATTGGTAGAAGGCGACTCTTCGCACTTGGGACTATCGTCACGCCTGACACCTTGCTTCGATGGTGCAGACAGCTTCGCGCGCCCATCGCCGGCGTGTCCGTTAAAAATTGCATCGTCGCGACCACCTTGAGGGAAATCTGATCCATGCCTAACTTCGACATTATCGTGATCGGTCTCGGCGGCATGGGCTCTGCGGCGGCGTTTCACCTCGCGCGGCGCGGCGCCAAGGTGCTCGGGCTCGAGCAGTTCGGCCTCGCACACGATCGCGGCAGTTCCCACGGCGAGTCGCGGCTGATTCGCAAGGCCTACTTTGAGAGCCCGGCCTACGTGCCGCTCCTCGAGCGTGCTTACGTGCTCTGGGACGAACTCTCCGAGAGCGCGGGTCACCCCCTGCTCCACCGTACCGGCCTGCTGCTGGTCGGACGCCGCGACGAAAGCAACGCCACCGCACGCGCCCGCGCGGTCGCGAAGAAGTACGCAATCACGACCGAGGAGCTCACCGTCAGCGATGCGCGCGCGCGGTTTCCGCAACTCGTCATCGGCGACACCGACGTATTGCTGTGGGAACCTGGCGCCGGGTACCTCGAGGTCGAGCGCTGCGTCGAAGCGCACGCCAGCGCGGCCGAACGTGCTGGGGCCACACTCGCTTTCGGCGAACATGTGGTGTCAGTCAATCAGGGTGCGAGTTCTGTAAGTGTGGTCACCGATAAAGGCACCTACGAGGCGAACAACCTCGTCGTCACAGCCGGGCCATGGGCGTCGAAGTTGCTCACGTCCTTCGGCCTGCCGCTGCGCGTGCACCGCGTCGTGCAGTCCTGGTATGCCGCGCCCGAGGGCTACGAGGCGAGCGCCGGCATGCCGTGTTTCGCCTACGACAACGAGCAAGGTTTTTTCTATGGTTTCCCCCGGTGCGGCGGCGAAATCAAACTCGCCGAACACGCGGCTGACGCCGAAGTCGATCCCGACACAGTCGATCGTGCCGTGCGCGCTGAAGACAGCGCGCGCACCTCGAATTTCGCGACACGCGCCCTCTATGACGTGCTCCCTGTGCCGACACGCAGCAAGGTGTGCCTTTATACGATGACACCGGACGAACACTTCATCATCGACCGCCACGAGAACATTGTTTTCGCCGCCGGGTTCTCCGGACACGGATTCAAGTTCGCAACGGTTATCGGTGAGTCCCTCGCCGAGCTCACACTCGAGGGCAAGACAACACTCGACCTCGGCTTTCTGCGTCGGCGTGACCGCTGACTACGAACTGCCGTTAGCTTCGACGGCACGGCTCGGCGCGCATTGGTGAATACTCAACAATGAGCGCCGCGTCACTTCGGTCCAGGAGACAGCCGGCAGCGGCGCCGCCGTAAAACGTCCAGCACTTCCGATCAAGATTCGTTTGTTGATAGTGCGCTCGACCCAACTTCGCATTTGAGCACGCGGTCTTTCCAAGCTAACCTCCCCGGCCTGCGTCACACCCGAAGGAACCCGCGCGAAATGCACACGCTCTCCACGCTCGCGACTGAAGTCGCGCACGAACTTAAATCCCGCGAACAGACCGTGGTGGTCTCCGAATCGTCTGCCGGCGGGCTCATTTCCGCCGCCCTGCTCTCGATTCCCGGCGCCTCGGCCTACTACTTAGGCGGGGGCGTTATTTACACCCGCGAAGCTCGCCGCATCCTGCTTGATATCCCCGACGCCGATGTGGCGCACCTG
>JANOXY010000144.1:0-2731 GCA_031418675.1 Pseudomonadota bacterium | reverse complement strand
GTGGTTTTGTCGGCGATCAGACTTGGCACGTAATCGGGGGTGTCGCGACCGCGACTGTTCAAACCGACCAGGCCACAAGCGGCTTGAATGATGTCGTCGAAGGCCGGTTTGTCGGCATCGGGGCCGTCCTGACCATAACCGGTCGCTACGCAGTAGACGATGTCGGGTTTGATCGCGGCTACTGCGGCATAACCCAAGCCCAGGCGCTCAATCGCCTTGACCCGCATGTTGTGTACCAGCGCATCACTATCGCGCACCAGACGTTTTAATACGTCCGCACCGGCGGGCGCTTTCAGATCGATGGCCAGCGAGCGTTTGTTGCGATTCAAGGCCAGAAAATTTGAACTCATACCGGCGTGGCGACTGACGCCATTGGCGCGCATCAGATCACCATCCAACGATTCGATCTTGATAATGTCAGCGCCGTAGTCGCCCAGGATCTGGGTCGCGAGCGGGCCGAGTACGACCGAGGTCAAATCGAGGATGCGCACCCCGGCCAGGGGGCCAGTGGTGGGCAGCGCGCTGGGTTTGTCTTTACTCATCGGCCCAAGCGCAAACGGTTGGCGATGTTATTGCGCTGCATGTTCGACGAGCCGCCGACAATGGGCAGACACGTCATATCGCGTACATGACGTTCCATGTCGTATTCCTCGGCGCAACCATAGGCGCCCAATACCTGTTGGCATTTGATGACGATGTCCAACCCGTGGTCGGTGACAAACATCTTAGCCATCGAGCTTTCCACCGCACAGCTGCGGCCTTGGTCGGCCAGCCACGCGGCGTGGTAGAGCATGTGTTCGCAGGCCTGGAATAAAGTGCGTGCATCAACCAGGGTATGGCGCACCGCCTGATGGTCGCCGATCAGCTTGCCAAACTGCTGGCGCTCACCGGCATAACGCCAGGCATCATCGAGCGCGCCGCGGGTGATGCCTAAGGCCATGGCTGCGACCGCCAGGCGTTCTACATCCAGCGCCGGCCCCACCAGTTTTTGCCAGCCACGGTTCCAATGATCTGGGCCGCCCACGATGTTTTCGATCGGCACTTCGACGTCATCAAAATGGACGTCGCAGGTGCGCGTGTAACGCAGGCCGATGTGATCGATGTCGGTAATGCTGACGCCCTCGTTGGTCGGTGGCACCAGCACCAGGGAAAGGTTTTCGTAACGTGGTGCGTGGCTGTCGGAACGCACCAGGCAATAGATGTAGTCGGCGTCGCGGGCCATGGTGCACCAGCGTTTGCTGCCATTGATGCGCACACGATCACCCAGTCGTTCGGCGCGGGTTTTTACGCTCGCCAGATCACCGCCAACGTCCGGCTCCGACAAACCATAAGCCAATAGCAGTTGGCCGGCGGCAACCCGCGGCAGCAGCTCGCGCTTCTGCTGCTCAGAGCCCGATTCACTGATGTTGAGACCGGCATACATCGCCGAGTGGACAAAGGGCCCGGCCACTGCCGTGCCGCGCGTACAGAGCTCGTCTATCACCGCCAGTGCGGCGACCACGTCGCGGCCCGCGCCGCCGTATTCTTCTGCAAAGGTCAGACCCAGCACGCCGAGCTCAGCCAGTTCGGCAAACACGTCCACCGGAAAATGATGGGCGCGTTCCCATTCACGGGCTTTTTCGCGCGGTGATCGCTTGGCGATAAAACGCCGCAGCGTCGCGCGCAGCAGATTGATATGTTCCGGTTCGTCGGCGAAGTAGCTGGGCATGGTGGGTTCCGCGCGAAATCGGTCGTGCCTAAACTTTCTGCACGCCGGCCGCCATCAAGGCCACTTTACGCGCATGGCCCATATCGAAGGTGCGCGCCATCATGATGCGTTGTGCCTTCAAACCACCGCCGGCCTGCAGGGCCGTGACCAGATTCCAGCCACCATAAGCATCGGCCGTCAGATCACGAATCAAGGTGTACACCCGCATGCGCGCTTCGATGTCGGTGTTAGGTCCGGTCGCCAGATATTTACGCAGGTAGGCACCGGCTTCGGGATGCCGCAGTTCCGCTTCTTCGGGCAAGGTGATGACCAATCCGCCGGCCACATCCTGCAAATGCTTCACCATCTCGTGGAAGTGCGAAGCGTAGTAGTACTTGGTGACGTTAATGCCGAGCACATTGGGATGCAGCATGCCATCAGGTGTTGAGTCGTAATGGCGTACCGCGTAGTCGATACCCATGCGGATGGTTTCGGTGTAACAGATGAGTTCAGCGATGGTGTCCTGCACATGGGCATCGCGATCCTTGCCCTGTTGTTCGGCTACCAGCTGCGCGAGACCGGTCATGATTTCCGCTTCATGGTGCGCGATGACCAGGCCGAGGGTGCGCTCCCACAAACCAAGTGCGGCAGCAAAAGCGCCTGCCAGCTGCCATTCGCCAGCCAGAAACACCCGATCCCAGGGCACGAACACATCGTCGAACACCACAAATCCTTCCGGCATGCTGTGCCGTGCACTTGCGGGATAGTCAAATTCGTTGAGCTCGGCCGGCGCAAAACTGCGGTTGATGATGCACACGCCCGGCGCGTTGACCGGAATGCTGAAGGCCACGGCGTACTCGGCTTCTTCCGAACGCATGGACTTGGTCGGCATCACCACCAGCTCGTGCACCAGTGCGGCGCCGGTGATGTGCAACTTCGCGCCGCGCACCACGATGCCATCGGTGCGGCGTTCAACAATGCGCACATACATATCGGGATCAAGTTGCTCGTGGGCTTTTTTCGAGCGATCGCCCTTGGCATCGG